>WGAH01000596.1 GCA_015489145.1 Deltaproteobacteria bacterium | reverse complement strand
GGGCTGCGAAGCGGTTTTCGTCAGACCTGGCCGTGGGCGGCGAGGAGCCGGCGGGCGGCCTCCTCCATGTCGCCGTCCTCGATGGGGCGCGCGGCGGGTTGCGGCACCGCCTGGCCGACGCGGGCGGCGAGCTGGAAGGTGGTGGCGGTGGCGCTGGCGAGCTGGCGGCTCAGCGCGATGATCAGCGCCCGCCGGAGGGGGGAGGTGAGGGTGAAGGGGCCGGTCTGCAGCAGGTCGCGCAGGGCCACTGCCGACATCTCGGCGGCGACGCACTCCCGGCGGGCGCGGACGGTGGCCGTGCGCTCGTTGAGGGTGAGCACGCCGACGTGGCCGAACAGGCTGCCGGGGGTGAGGGTGGCGACGACGTAGGGGCGGCCGCGCAGGTCGCGCTTGATCACCTCGACCTCGCCGTCGCCGAGGATGAACAGGCGGTCGGCGGGCTCGCCCTCCTTGCAGATCTCGCTGCCGGCCGGGTGGACCTTCACCCGGAAGCGGCCGGCGAGGTTCATCAGGCTGGCCTCGGAGGCGTCCCGCAGGCCGGGGACCTCGCTGAGCAGGCGGGTCACGTAGTCCATGTCAGGCCTCCTTCCGACCGAAGAAACGGCGCAGGGCGCCGGTGAGCCGGCCGCTGCGGGCGGCGCCGAGGAGGACGGCGAGCTGGTCGTTGGTGCCGCGCATCCGGTAGGCGAGGATGTCGAGGACGTTCTTCTCGAGGCAGGAGGCCGCGGGGCTTCCGGCCCGGGCGAGCTGGGCGTAGGCGGCGTGGGGCAGGAAGGCGGCGACGCCCTCGCTGGTGCCCACCACGTCGGCCGAGCGCGGGCGGGCGCGGTCGAAGAAGGCCATCTCGCCGAAGATGTCGCCGCCCTCCAGCCGGGCCACGTCCAGGGCCCGCCCGTCGGCGTGGACGCGCACGACGGCGCTGCCGGCGAGGATGATGCCGAGGGATCGGTCGCGTTCGCCGGCGCGGACGATGGCCTGGCCTTCCTGGAAGACCACGGGGACGAAGCTCGCGGCGAGGTCCTGCCGGGACTCGAGGTCCATGCCCGCCATCAGCGGGCTGGACCGCAGCAGGCGCTCGAAGTGATCGCGGTGCGGGTCGGTGCTGTCGGGTGCCATGGTGGACAGAGGATAGCGCGGTTTGGCCCTTCCCGTAGGTCGGAGTCGCCCCGCTGAGAGAGCCGGGAAAGGAACGGGCGCGCGGAGCGGCGGTGTCCGGTTGGCCGCGCCCGGCGCGTCTCGGGGGTGTCGCGGGTCGAAAGGCCCTTGACGCCAGGCCCTTCCGGTGTGAAGTTCACCTGTCGGGCGCTGGCGCCCGCGTTCTTTGGCAGGCCGAATCGCTTCCGCACCCGCGCGCCGGGTGCGAGCAGCAGGTCACGCCGCACCTGCCGGTCCTGCCCACCACCATGGGGGCGAAACGGTCTCGACGGGGTCGTGGCGGTCCTGGCTGCGTGCCGAGGTACTCGGAACCTCGTAAATCACCGGGAATTCCCAATAAGTGCCAACAACAACGCGCACTACGCCCTCGCCGCGTAGCGAGAGCCGTCCGGCCTGGAGATGCCAGGGTCCCAGGTTCGGGCGTGTCACGACCTGGCTAGTCCCGACCCCTCCCGTGGCGTGAGGGCAGGGGACGAAAAACATGCGCCCGTCCTCCGCGAGGGGGCATCCGGGCACGGTCCCAGCGACCCATCGCCACCGACCTCGACCGAAGGCCGGCCCCGAGACTCGGTCGAGGCTGCATTCTCGGGGCTACGCACGTAGACGCCACGGCCGAGCGGTCTCGGACGCGGGTTCGACTCCCGCCGCCTCCACCACTTCGAATCGACGAGGGCCCCGTGTTCGCACGGGGCCTCTCGTCGCCGTGCCCTCGGCGGAGAGGACGAGGGGTGGGCCGGCCGACCGTCGGCATCCCCGCGGAGAGGGGCGGAGGTGCGCCGGAGAGGGAACGCCGGGGTGGGCGGATTCGGGCTTGGAGCCCGGCCCCCCCCGACATCCACCCACGACCTGTTTTTTCGAGGCCCCGCCGTGTCGAGTCGACGGAACAGGTCCCGCCCGGATGTCTACCCCGGGCCGCGAAAGCCGCGATTTCGTCGAGGCCGTGGCACGCCCGGCCCCCTGGTGGAACGGTGGAACCGTGGTTTTCTGCGGGCCCTATGCCAGAGACAGCGCCCCCCCCTGACACTCGGGCCCGACCTGTGCGGCGCTCGCGTCACCCACCCGCGTCGAAAAAACAGGAGCGGCCGGTTTGTCTACCCCCCACCCAGGCTTTCGGGGGGTGACGACTTCCCACGTGGCTCCCATCGCCTCGCCCGCGCCCGTTGCTGCCGCGACGAGCCGGGCGCCGGGAGGACCGCCGCCGCCGGGAGCGGAAGGACCGCGGGCTTCGAGCCGCCATGGCGGTGGAGAGGACGAGGAGCGCCGGCCTCCGACCGCCGGCGCGCTCATCCCGGGAAGTCCGCCAGCGGGGGATCGGCCGGGTCGAAGCCGGCGGCGAGGGCGGCGTCGCGCAGCTCGCGGGCGCGGCGGGCCGTCGCCTCGGCGGAGGGGTCGCCGGTCATGTGGAGGATCGCCGCGATCTCGGCGAGGAGGCGCGCCGCGAGGGCGGTGCGGGCGCCCTTTCTGTGGGGCGCTTCGTCGGCGGCGAGGAGGTCGAGGACGCTCGGCAGCGACAGGGCGACGAGCACCGCCGGGTCGAGGCCGAGGGCACGGCGCGCCGTCGCCTCCAGCTCGACTCGGGCCTCGGCGGGCTGCCCGCGCCGGCGAAAGCCCGCCACGGCCGCCAGGCAGGCGGCGAGATCCTCGAGCTGTCCGAGCAGCCAGTCGTCCCGGTACACGCGCACCTCCGCCGGCACTGTAGCCGGCTCGGGGGGGCGCCCGGGCTATACTCGCGAGGGCGTCGCTCCATCGGCGGCGCCCGCCGCCCCATCCGAGGAGAGTCCCCGTGCCCGAACCCGTCATCGCCGCCAGGAAGCCCGTCGTCCTCGAACTCGAGCCCGGCACCTACCACTGGTGCGCCTGCGGCCGCTCGGCCAACCAGCCGTTCTGCGACGGCTCCCACAAGGGTACGGGCTTTTCGCCGGTGGCCTTCGAGGTCGCCGAGAAGAAGAAGCTCGCCCTGTGCCTGTGCAAGCACACCGGCGACGCGCCGTACTGCGACGGCACGCACCGGAAGCTGTAAGGGGGACCCCGGGCCGAGGCCCGGGCTTCACCGTCTCGCGATCAGTTCGCCGCGCCCTCGTCGATCCAGGTCTCGATCTTCGCGAGGTCGGCGGCGGACAGGGGGCTGGCGCCCTTGGGCATCTGCGCGCCGGTGCCGCCCACGTCGCGGTGGGTGCCCGCGAGCTTGTGGTAGAGGTAGCTGTTCGAGGCGTCGCCGGGCTCGACGAGGTTCATGGACGAGACCTGCGACGAGGGCACCGAGACGATGGCGCTGTAGGCCGAGCCGCTGAGGTCGAGGCCCGCGTAGGGGCTGGCCCCGCCGTGGCAGCCCGTGCAGTTGGCGTCCCAGATCGGCTGGATGTCGGCGTCGTGGGTGTAGGTGGTGCCGCCCTCGTCGACGGTGCCGTCGCAGTCGTCGTCGATGCCGTTCGACGGGTCCTCGGTGGCGCCGGGGTTCACCGCGGGGTCGCCGTCGTCGCAGTCGCCGTCGGCCACCGTGTAGCCGTCGCCGTCGGCATCGACGGCGCCCGTGTCGGTGTCGGTGTCGGTGTCGGTGTCGGCGTCGGCATCCGCGTCGGTGTCGGCGTCCGTGTCGGCGTCGGTGTCGGCGTCGGTGTCGGCGTCGGTGTCGGCGTCGGCGTCGGCGTCGTTCTGGCTGGTGGTCCCGGTGTCGTCGGTCTTGTCGCCGCAAGCGGGCAGGGCCAGGGCGAGAAGGAGGCCGAGGGAGCCGAGGGTGAGCAGGGAGCGGGTTCGCATGGGGTCTCCGGAGGGGAAGCTCGCCCGAATCCACTCGGGTGAGCGCGCGGACGGGCGCTTTTTCCTCGCTACCTCAGCGGGGAGGCCGCGCCAGTCCCCACCCGGATCGCCCCGGCGGAGCGGCCTATTCCGGGCAGGCGGCGTCGCAGCTCGCCGGCCGCCAGTCGTCCTCGTACAGGGCCTCGCAGGCGGTGTTGTTGAGGGCGTTCACGCAGTCCTGGGCCTGCTCCGCGTCGAACGCGCAGGAATCGACGGGCACCGAGGCGGTCACCTTGTCCACGCAGTCGTCCATGTCGGCGTACTCGTCGCTCACGCCGAGGATGGCGCAGTCCTCGTAGAGCTTGCAGGTGGACAGCGCCAGGTCGGTGGCGAAGTCGCTCGCCTCGTAGGAGGCGCAGGCGAGGGCGAGGAAAAGGGCGATCATGCCGGCTCCGGGGCGAGGGGTCGCGCCCCCTTCTTCCTCCGGGGAGGCGGCGGTGTCAAGCGTCGCGCCCCGGCGTCGCGGCCCGGGTGGGCGGGGCCGGGTCAGCGCGCCCGGGGCTCCAGCTCCAGGCTGTCGAGGATCTCGCCGTCGTCGCCGACGGCGGTGAGGGTGGCCCCCGCGTCGTCCACGTCGAGGATGACGAAGTGGTAGGCCACCTCGCAGACGGCGCTGAACCAGGCGTCCTCGCCGCAGGCGGTGGGCAGCGCCCCGCCCCCGCCGGTGATGACGTAGGTGACGCCCTCGGCGGTGGAGGGGGCCTCGCTCTCGCCGACGATGGGCACCGTGCGCTCGTAGTAGTGCCAGTGCCCGTTGAACACGGCGCTGGCGGCGTGCTCGTCGAGGACCGGGCCCCACTCGCCGCGAATCGCGGTGTTGCCGCCGTCCTCGTCGCCCGAGGCCCAGGGCGGGCGGTGCCAGGTGGCGAAGGCCCACGGGGCGGCCGTGCCCGCGAGGTCGTCGGCGAGGAAGGCGGCCTCCTCGCCGGCGCGCACGGCGTCCTCCTGCTCGCTGTCGAGCACCGCGAAGTGGGCCGGCCCCCAGTCGAAGCCGAACCAGGTCTCGTTGTCCGGCTGGAGGATGTGGCCGAAGTAGAGGGCGGCGCGCTCCTCGTGGTTGCCCTGGGCGACGACGGTGGGGACGCTCCCCGCCAGGCCCTCGGCGGCCTCGAACCAGGCCGCCCACTCGGCGGAGCTGTGGCCGTCGTGGAGCACGTCGCCGGTGTGGACGAACAGGTCGGGCTCCCAGGCGAGCATGCCCTCGGCGATCACGGCCCACTCGGCGTAGCCGAGGTTGTTGTCGCCCGAGATCGCGATGCGGACGGGGCCCTCGTCGGGGGCGGTGCGGAACGCGTGGGGCTCGGACCAGGCGCCCTCGCCGCCGACCCGCGCCGAGTAGGCCGTGTCGGGCGACAGCCCGCAGAGGTGGACCTCGTGCAGCCGCACCGTGACGCCGTCGTCCGGGTCGAGGTCGGCGGGCAGCTCGAAGCTGGCCCCGGACAGCCGCACCGGCGCGTGGACGCCGTCGGACAGCTCGACCTCGCTGGCGAGGGTGTCCGCGTCGGTCTGCCAGGTGAAGCCGGCGGTGGTGGCCGGGTCGTGGGGGAAGCCGAGCCACACCTGCGTCGGCTCGGGGCTGGCGCCGAGGACGGCCTCGGAGGGGTCGGCCTCGCCGCCGTCGCCGACGGTGGGGCCGCCGTCCACCGGCACGCGAATGGCGTCCTCGCAGGCCGTGGGCGCGTCGGGCCAGGGCGGGAGGTCGGTTTCGGCCGTGTCACCCGGCTTCGAGCCGGAACAGGCGGCGAGCAGGAGCAACGAGGCGCGGGTCATGGCTGCCTCCCGGTCGGACGGACGCGCGAGGGGCGCCGGCTCGACCGGGGGTCGAATAACGGGGCGCGGGGAGCCCCGCCCGGCCCCGGGGGAGCGCCACCCGGACGCGGGAGCGGATAGGGGCGCGCGCCTCGCGAGGCGGGGCGACAACGAGGAGGCCCCATGTCGGAGCGCACGGGCTGGACGGCATTCACCGAGGCGGAGCGGGCGGCGGTGTACCGCGCGATTCGCGAGCGGAGGGACGTGCGACACTTCCGGCCGGCGCCGGTGCCCGACGAGGTGCTCCGCCGCTGCCTGGAGGCGGCGCACCGGGCGCCGAGCGTCGGCTTCATGCAGCCCTGGACCTGGGTGGTGGTGCGCGACCGCGCCGTGCGCGAGCGGGTCCACGCCGCCTTCCGGCGCGCCAACGCCGAGGCCGCCGAGGTGTGGGAGGGCGACCGCCGCGCTCTCTACGACGGACTCAAGCTCCAGGGCATCCTCGACGCGCCGCTCGGGCTCGCCGTCTTCTGCGACCGGGAGCGCGCGGGCCCCCAGGTGCTCGGCCGCCACAGCCAGCCCGACACCGATCTCTACAGCACCGCCCTGTCGATCCAGAACTTCTGGCTCGCCGCCCGGGCCGAGGGGCTCGGGGTGGGCTGGGTGAGCATCGTGGACCCCGACGAGGTGCGGCGCATCCTCGGGGCGCCGGAGCACGCCGTCCTCGTCGCCTGGCTGGCGGTGGGCTGGCCGGTGGAGCTGCCCGCCGAGCCCATGCTCCAGCGGGTCGGCTGGCGCCGCCGCCTGGCCCTGGCCGAGGTGGTGCGCGAGGATGCCTGGGACGGGCCGGCTCCCGCCGCCGTGCGGGGGGTGGACCCGGCCGCCTTCGACGCGCCGCCGGCCGACCCCGGGGCGTCGCCGACCGCCGGCGAGGCCCCGGCCTCGGAGCCCGAGGCGCCGGCCGCCCCCCCGCCCGCCGGTCCCGACGCCGAGGCGGCCGCCCGGCGGCGCCTGGAACGCCTCACCCGGCCGCCGGGCAGCCTCGGCCGCCTCGACGCGGTGGCGCTCCAGGTCGCCCGCATCCAGGGCCGCCCGCAGCCGCGCACCGACCGGCGGCACCTGCTGCTGCTGGCCGGCGACCACGGGGTCGTCGCCGAGGGGGTGAGCGCCTGGCGCCCCGAGGTGACCGCGCGCATGGTCCTGCAGTTCGTCGCCGGTGCCGGCGCGGTCAACGCCTTCGCCCGCAAGGAGGGGGTGCGCGTCCACGTCGCCGACCTCGGCGTGGACCACGACTTCTCGGGGGCCACCGGGGTCGTCGACGCCAAGGTGCGCCGGGGGACGCGCAACCTCGCGCGGGAAGCGGCGATGACCCCCGAGGAGGCCGAGACCGCCGTCGCCGCCGGCCGCCGCCTCCTCCGCGAGCTCGGTCCGGTCGACCTTCTCGCGGTGGGCGAGATGGGCATCGGCAACACGACGGCCGCCGCCGCCCTCGCCGCGGCGCTGCTCGGGCTCGCCCCCGAGGAGGCCGTGGGCGCCGGCGCCGGGGTCGGGCCGCGCACCCGCGCCCACAAGGCCGAGGTGGTGGGGCGGGCGCTGGCGCTCCACGCCGAGGCGCTTCGGGACGGCGATCCCCGCACCGCCCTGGCCCGGCTGGGGGGCTTCGAGATCGCCGGCCTCGTCGGCGTGATCCTCGAGGCCGCCCGCCGGCCGGTCGCGGTGGTCCTCGACGGCTTCATCACCGGCGTCGCCGCCCTGGTCGCCGCGCGCCTCGACCCGGCGGCGCGCGACCACCTCGTCGCCGGGCACCGCTCCGCCGAGCCGGCGCACGCCGCCGTCCTCGACGCGCTGGGCCTCGCCCCGCTCCTCGACCTGGAGATGCGCCTGGGCGAGGGCTCCGGCGCCGTCCTCGCGCTGGGCCTCGTCGACGCCGCCTGCCGCACGCTCTCCGAGATGCAGACCTTCGAGGAGGCGGGGATCGCGCACCCGGAAGTGCCCGAGGCCCGGCGCTGAGCCGCCCCGACCGCGACACGCGGATCGCGGTTTCGCGCGGTCGGGTTCGGGGCCGCGGGAATGCCGGCGGTCGGGCGGCGCTCCTCTCGCCGGCGGGGCGATGCCGGCGGTCGGGCGGCGGCCCCGGGCTCGCCGGAGGGCGGCGATCCCGTCGCCGGCGGGGCCTGGGGGCGCTTGTTCCCGGCTGGCACGGGTCGTGCTCCAATGGGGCGCGCTCACGGAGGATGCCCATGTCCCGCCTCGTCGCCTTCCTGCCCCTCCTCGCCGCCTGCTGGCACACCGAGGACATCGACGACTCCGCCTGCGCCGAGTACGCCGCCGCCTCGGTCCAGGTCAGCGTGCTCGACGCCGACGGCACGCCCATCGACGGGGCGACCGGCACCTACACCGTCACCGAGGGGGATCTCACCGAGCCCACCGCCTGTGACGTCGTGGACGCGGGCGAGCTGGTCTGTGGCTGGGAGCGGCGCGGCACGTTCGAGATCACGGTGGAGGCGGAGGGGTACGCCTCGGAAACGGTGGAGGTGACGGTGGACGGC
>WGAH01000595.1 GCA_015489145.1 Deltaproteobacteria bacterium | reverse complement strand
TCTTCATGGGCGTCGGCTACACGACCGGGGTGCCCGTCGCCATCGCCCGGGAGCCCCTCGACAGCAGCGACCAGGGCGCCTGCATCGCCGCCGGCGTGCCCGCGGTGCAGCTCTTCGCCGGCCCCCACGCCGACTACCACCGCCCCACCGACACCGCCGACAAGCTCGACCCCGCCGGCATGGCCCGGGTGGCCGAGGCCGCCCGCGAGGCGGTGGTCTACCTCGCCGAGCGCGCCGAGCCCCTCACCGTCCGCATCGAGGGCGCCGCCGCCCCGGCCGCGCCGAAGCGCGGCGGCGGCCGCAAGGTGAGCCTCGGCACGATGCCCGACTTCGCCTGGGAGGGCGCCGGCGTGCGGGTGCAGGAGGTCATGCCCGGCAGCCCCGCCGAGAAGGCGGGCATCCGGGCCGGCGACGTGGTGGTCGCGGTGGACGGCGAGGCGGTGGACGACCTGCGCGCCTACAGCCGCATCCTCAAGGCCCACGCCCCCGGCGACCGGGTGACCGTCACCGTCGAGCGCGAGGGCGAGCGCCTCGACTTCGCGATCACCCTCGCGCCGCGCTGATCCCGGCGGAGGGGCCGCCGAGGAGGCCGGCGGCAGCCGGCATCCCGCCCCCTACAGCTCCGCGAGGAGCTTGTAGAGGTACTTCTTGACGCCCTTGTCGGACTCGGACTCCGCCGCCGCCGTGATCGCCTTGCGGGCCGCGTCGGCCTGCCCGGTGCGGAGGGCGATGTCCACCGCCGCCCGCCCGGCGCGCTTCCGCACCTCGGCGTCCGGGTCGTCGAGGAAGCGGGTCGCGTTCGCCAGCCGGCTGCTGCGCTTGCCCAGCGCGCTCACCGCTTCGAGACGCACGTCGCGGTCGCCGTGCTCCGCCGCCCACAGGGCCGCGCGCTCGTGCTCGGCCGCCGAGCCGGTGCCCCGCCGCCAGCGGGCGCGAACCACCCGCCAGGCCTTCTTGCGGACCTCGTAGTCGGGGTCGTGCTTCATCACCTCGACGATCCAGGCCGTCGCCCGGGGCTCGTCCTCGTAGCGGGTGAGCGCCTCGATGCGGTCGTCGGCGCTGCCGGTGCGGAGGTCGGCCGGAAGCTCGACGGGCTGCGGGGCGGCGGCCCCCTCGGACGGGGCCGACGCCCGGCGCGGCGCCGCGGCGGGGGCAGCCGCGGCCTCCTCGACCTCGCCCACGGGCGGCAGCTCGGCGAGGGCCGCCTCGTCCGAGGGCTCCCGCGGCCGAGCCATGAGCGCGGCGGCGAGCTCGATTTCCGGGTCCCACCGCTCGCGCTCCACCTTGGCGAGGTCGTCCCAGACGTGGGCGACCCGCCCGCTGCCGACGATCCACCCGCCCCCGTCGACGAAGGTCAGGGGCGAGCCGGTCACGAGGCCGTCCCTGGTGCCCGCCTTGACGAAGACGTCGTCCCCGTCGACCACCAGGGGCCACGGCGCCGCCGGTCGCTCCTCGGAGAGGAAGGGGAGGCTCCCCGGCAGGCTGCCGCAGGCGGCGGCGGTGCCGCCGAGGATCGCGAGCGCGACGACGAGGCGCAAGCCGGGCGTTCGGTATCCGATCGGCATGGCTTCCTCCTGGCTGGAGAGGCCGGGCGATCCTATGAAACCCGGTCCCGGGCGTCCAGCCCTTCCGGGCCGTGCCGACCCGTCAGCCGCGGTGCCGGGCCTCACTCGCGCAGCCGGGCCACCCGCCAGGCCGCCAGGACCGACAGCGCCGCGCCCACCCCCAGCAGCGCGAGCCAGTGCAGCCACCAGGCCAGCGGGCCGCCGGTGACCGGGTCGGAGGAGAGGAGCAGCGCGAAGCCGTAGCCCGGGTTGAACAGCAGGATGCCCCGCACCAGCCAGGCCGTGCTCAGCCCGGCCGCGTCCAGCTCCGCGCCGAGGTTGCCCGAGGTGAAGGTGCCCACCACGACGGCGGCCAGGCCGGTGAACACCGCCACCGCCCCGACGAGGCCCACCGCCGCCACCGCCGCCGTCCAGGTGCGGGCGAAGGCCGTGGACACGAGAAGCCCGGTGGCGACCAGGGCGAAGCCGAGGAGCGCCTGCTCGACGAGGAAGCCGAACAGGCTGCCGCCGTCGAAGCCGCCGGTGTCCAGGGAGAGGACGGCGTAGGGCAGGGAGATGCCCACCAGCAGCAGCACGTAGAGCCAGGCCGCCGCGAGCTTGCCCGCCGCCAGGCCGAGGCGGCTCGCGGGGCTGGCGAGGAGCGCCGCCCAGGTGCCGCGCTCGCGCTCGCCGGCGATGGTCGCCGCGCCGACGATGGGCGCCGCCACCATCAACGTGCCGCCCTGCACGATGGCGACCACCCCGGGCAGGAAGCCGTCCAGCGCCGCCTCTCCCACGAGCAGCCCCGGCAGCACGAACATCAGCACCCCGAAGGCCAGCACCGCGGCGAAGGCCGTCGGCACGGCCCACCCGCGCCGCTCCCGCAGCAGGGCGCGCAGCTCCATGCGAAGCACCGGGATCACGCCGACCTCCCACCGTCCACGACGGCCCGGTAGCGCTCCCGCAGGCCGTCGGCCGGCCGCACCTCGACCACCGCCAGGCCGGCCTCGACGAGGCGCGCGACCACCTCGGCGGCGTCGGGCGCTCCCGCCGCCAGGGCGAGGCGCAGGGCCGGCACCTCGCCGGGCTCCGGCTCCACCCGGTCCACGCCCGGCGCGGCGCGCGCCACCGCCAGGGCCCGCTCCAGCTCGCCGCGCAGGACCACCCGCCAGCGCCCGCGCCCGTCCCCGGCCTCCGCCAGGCGCCCGCCGTGGAGGATCGCCGTCTCGTCGGCGACGCCCTCCACCTCGCCGAGGACGTGGCTGCTGAGGAGCACCGCGACCCCCGCCTCCGCCCGCGCCCGCACCGCCCGCAGCAGCGCCTCCCGGCTGTCGGGGTCGAGGCCGTCCGTCGGCTCGTCGAGCAGCAGCACCTCGGGATCGTGGAAGAGGGCCGCCTCCATCGCGAGGCGCTGGCGCTGCCCCTTGCTGAGGCGTCCGGCCAGGACCCCGGCGCGATCGGCCAGCTCGGCGCGCTCCAGCGCGTCCGCGACCCGCCGCCGCCGCTCGGCGCCCGCCAGGCCCGCGACCTCCGCGAAGAAGTCGAGCACCTCCCAGGCGAGGAGGTCCGGACGCACGCCGGCGCGCTCGGGGAGGTAGCCGATGCGGCGGCGCGCCCCGGCGGGATCGCGCTTCACGTCGACGCCCCCCACGCGCACGGCGCCGCCGTGGAAGTCGAGGAGCGTGGCCGCCGCCCGCATGAGGGTGGTCTTGCCCGCCCCGTTGGGCCCGACCAGGCCGACCACCCGCCCCGCGGGCACCGCGAGATCGACGCCGGCCAGCACCGGCCGCCCCCCGAAGGCGTGGGCGAGACCCGCGATCTCGAGGGCGGCGCTCACGGAGCCTCCCCGCCCGGGGTGCCGAGGGCCACCGAGTCGAGCACGGTGACCGGCAGGTTCGAGCGCAGCCCGGCGTCGTCCGTCGCCTCGGCGAGGCTCGCGTAGACCCGGCAACCGGCCAGCTCCACCGGCTTGCGCGCCGAGACCGAGGCCAGCAGCGTGCCGCGCCAGTCCGCCGGCGGCGCCGGGTCGGCGGGCGTCCCCGTCCACGGCTCGGCGATCACCCCGTCCAGCGCCACCTCCACCCCCTCGCCGGGCTCCACCCGCCCGAAGGCGCCCCAGCGCTCGCCGGTGAGCACGAGGCCGACCGCGATCGGCCGCTCCCCCGCCCGCACCGCGGCCCGCGCGCCGTCGCAGCTCGCCCGCAGCGGCGGCGCGACCCGCACGGGCCGCGCGGTGTTCACCGTGGTGCCGCTCCGCATCGTGCCCTGGAAGAAGGGCGCGACGCGCAGGCGCCCCGCCTCGCGGTCCTCGACGGCCCGCAGGTGCGTGGCCCGCCGCAGGGGGGAGCCGAAGCGGCTGCCCGGCCAGGCGGCCCCGAGGTCGCCGTCGCGGAAGGGCAGCTCGACCCAGCCCTCGGCGGGGCTGTCGCCCGTCGGGGCCAGGCGGAGCTGCTCGATCCCCTCGCCGGAGGGGGCGAGCACCCGCACCCGCAGCGCCCGGATCTCCGCCGGGACGCGCAGCGCCGCCGCCGCCCCGCCGACCGCGCCGGTGAGCGCGAGGGAGACCGCCGGAAACCACCCCCAGGCCAGCGCCGGCCGGCGGGACCTGCGCCCGACCAGCCACCCGACCGGCCCGAGGAGCAGCAGGGAGGCCAGGGCGAGCCCGGCGACGAGCCAGGAGAAACGGCTGTCGGAGGACGGCGCCGGCTCGGCGGCGTTGCCGAAGGTCTCGAGGGTGGTGCCGCTGCCCTGGCTGTCCCAGGCGGCGAGGAGGGCGGCGGCACGCAGGAGGGAGCCGCCGATGTCCGGCGCCCAGGCCGCCAGCCCGGCGCCCCAGAAGGCCGGGCGGCCCGCCGGCACCCCCCGCAGGGCCGCCGGCGGATCGCCGACGAGCACGACCTGCGCCCCCCGGGCGGCGCAGGCGAGGGCGGCGGCGCGCTCGGGGGCCGGGAGGTCGACGACCACCCAGGGGACCTGGAGCAGGGCGCGGCAGTCCGGCGAGCCGGCTCCGCCGGGCAGGTGGTCGAGGACCTGCACCGCGCCGGTGTCGAGGGACGTCATCGAGCCGGCGACGGCGGCGCGCAGCTCGGCGTAGCGCGCCGAGGGCCCGAGGAAGGCGGGCTGGCCCGCGACGAGGGCGTCGGAGCCCCCGACCTGCACGTCGGGAGGCGTCCACTCGGCCCCCGTCTCCTCCGAACGCACGACGACGCGAGCGTCATCGTAGACTCCCCACCCTACCCACACCCGCAGTGGGACCGCGCCGGCCTCGGGGACGCGGAAGCGCACCCGGTGGTCGAGGGAGAAGGTAAAGGGCGGCGCGCCGTCGAACTCGACCCACGCCTCGGCCGGCCCCGGCGGCAGCACCCCGGCCGGGACATCGAAACTCCGGGCCATACCAGCCGTCTCGGTGGTCCAGGCCGGCGCGGCGGCGGCGGGGGCGCCGGCCAGCAGGAGCGCGGCGGCCCCGAGGCGAATCGCGCCGCGCCCTCCCCGCCGGCGGGGGGTGCGGCCACGCGGCTCGCCGGGTGTCCAGCCCATGGGGCGAGCATAACCACCGCGCCGCCGCGCCGGTTCGGCTTTCGACGCGGGCCGGACTCCCGGCCGGGACCCGAAGGCCCCGACCGGGCTCGACCCCTGCCTGAGACGGTCTACCGGGGGTTCGGGTGGGGTCGAGTGGACCTGGTAGCGACCGTCCCGCCCCGCGACATCCCGGAGGGACGCCGCGGACTCCGCGACCAGTGGCGGCCGGGCGGGAGGCCCGCCCGACCGCCGGCCTCGATGGAGTGGCCTGGTCAAGGACTGGATGGAGATGGTGACGTCCGCAACCGCCCCGCGTCTTGCAATGCCCGTGCCAGCCTCGCCCACGGCGGTCGAAGGGGGGCGAATCCCCCGCAAGCACGGGTTCTCGCCGTCGAGGCGCGCCTCCCCCCGGGGCGCGCGCCACCAGACATGGGCCATATCGCCCACACCCGTGGGGGCCATGACGCGGCCCCCGTGTTCATTCGGTTTTCGACCCGCATGAAACATCCGGTCGAATCCCCGCGCGCCCCGCCCGGGCTATCCTCCCGGGGCTGTCTCTTATACACATCT
>WGAH01000594.1 GCA_015489145.1 Deltaproteobacteria bacterium | reverse complement strand
GCGTTGGACCCCCCTCTTCGTCGCCTCCTTCGCCTTCGCCGTCGGTTGCGGCAACGTCTGCGACAAGGCCGAGAAGGTCACCAAGAGCTGCGACTGGTACACCGAGACCGAGGGCAGCGACACCGCCGGCACCGCCGAGGAGGTCGAGTGCTCCGGCGACACCGAGACCGCCGCCCAGTGCATCGTCGACAACGCCGACGCCTACTGCGAGTACTTCGGCAACCTGCTCGACGACCCGATGGGCGACTACAGCGACAACGACTACTACAAGAACTGCATCGCGCAGTAGCGCGCGCCCCGCGGCCGTCCAGCGCCCGCCCTCGCGGCGGGCGTTCGCGATCGGGGACTCAGGCGACCAGGTCGAGCTTCGGGCGCAGCTCGACCACCGAAACCCCGTAGCGCCGGGCGAAGCGGCGGACGTCCGGGTAGTCGGCCTTCCAGGCGACGACCCGGGCGGCCACGGCCCGGCTGTCGAGCGCGAGGCCGGCCTCGGCGGCCGCGAGGGTCCGGTACTTCAGCGCCTGCTCGACGCCGACGCGCAGGTGGGCGGCCCCTTCCACCTCCACCTCCACGACGGTGCGGACGGGGCGGTGGTTCTCGAACAGCACGTCCACGCGGTCGCCGGTGGCGAAGCCGTGCTCGAGGGTGGCCCGGGCGTCGGCGGGCAGGCCGAGGACCTCCGGGTGGTCGGCGACGTACTCCTTCAGCATCCGGTGGGCGGGCGACTCGCCTCCGCCGAGGCCCCCGTAGGCGGCGGGCGGCTCGGCGAGCACCGACGGGGCAGCCAGCGGATCCGTCAGCACGGCCTCGGCGGCGTTGTCGAGGCGGACCAGGCGGTCGGGCAGGGCCTGCGCCTGGGCGACCGTCTCGTCTCCCCAGCGGAACAGGGCGAGGTCGGTGTGCGCGATGCAGTGGAACTGGCCGCGCCAGCGCAGGGTGCGCCGGTAGTGCTCGCGGGTCGGGCCGTCGAAGGACAGGGCCTGCCGGCGCAGCCAGTCCTGCGCGGCGACGTGGATGCGCGGCACGGGCTTCCGGACCAGGAACACCGACCAGTAGAAGGGCTCACCCCTGATCCGCGCCGGGTCGGTGGAGCCGCGAAACCAGTCCGGGTTCACGTTCAGGTAGACGCCATCCCGGGGCGGCCACAGCCGGGCGGGGAGGCCGGCGAGGCGGAACTTGCCGGGGTCGGCGCCCGGGGGCCTCGGGTCGAGGAGGTGCGCGAGGCCGTTTCGGGCGAGCTGGTCCCGCAAGCGGGGGAGCACGGCGCGGCGCATGTCCTCGATTCGCATCGGCACTCCGGGACCGGGCGGCGGTGCCGATGATAGCGCGAGGCGGGCTACTCGCCGGGGAAGGCGCGGATCACGGCGGCGTTGCCCTGCAGCGCGACGCGGTTGGTGTAGAGGGCGAGGCCCCGGAGGCCGCCGAGCTCCTCGCCGCCGCCGGCGCGGCCGGGGCCGCCGTGGACCTGGTGGGGGAGCACCATGCCCGGCGGCAGGGACTGGTCGGCCACCTTGTCGTCCACGAGCACGAGGCGGCCGGTCCAGGGGGCGGCGGCGGGGATCGCCCGGGCGAGCCACTCCCGGTCGCCCGAGGCGAGGGTGCTGACCAGGCTGCCGCCGCCGCGGGCGACGAGGGCGGCGGCGGACTCGGGGCGGCCGTCGTAGGGCAGCACGGTGGCGACCGGGCCGAAGACCTCGGTGTCGTGGACCCGGGCGGCGCCGTCCTCGGGGGCGAGGAGCAGGGTGGGGCGCGCGAAGAAACCGCGGCCTTCGGGGGCGCCGAGGCCCGCGACGGGCTCGGGACCGCCGAGGACGACGCGCGCCTCCGCGGCGAGCAGGCCGATGCCGTCGCGCACGGCCCGGAGCTGCCGGGCGGTGGCGACGGGGCCCATCGTCACCGCCGGGTCGGCCGGGTTGCCCACGCGCACCTCGCGCAGCTCGGCGACGAGGAACTCGAGGGCGGCGTCGAGGTGCTCGCGCGGCACGGCGATGCGGCGAATCGCCGTGCACTTCTGCCCGGCCTTCTGGGTGATGTCGGTGGCGGCGTGGCGCAGCGCCCGGGCGAAGGCGTCGCTGCCCGGGGCGGCGTCCGGCGCGAGGACGAGGGCGTTGAGGGAGTCGGCCTCGACGTTGAGGCGGGCGCCGCCCTCGACGAAGGCCGGGGCCGAGCGCAGCCGCGCCGCGGTGGCGGCCGAGCCGGTGAAGGCGAGGACGTCCTGCGGGCCGAGGTGGGCGAGGAGGTCGCCCGGCGGGCCGGCGAGGAAGGCGAGGACGCCGGGGGGCAGGTCGGCCTCGGCCAAGGCGATCTCGACGGCCCGGTACGCCACCAGGGCGGTGGGGGTGGCCGGCTTGGTCAGCACCGGCATCCCCGCGAGGAAGGCCTGGGCGATCTTCTCGAAGGTGCCCCAGGCGGGGAAGTTGAAGGCGTTGACGTGCACGGCCACGCCGGGTCGCGGCAGGCGGAGGTGGCGACCGACCAGGCGGGCGCCGCGAGCGAGGCGCTCGGGCTCGCCGTCCGCGAGGAACGGGGCGTCGCCGAGCTTCTCGCCCAGGCGCGCGTAGGCGGCCAGGGTGGCGGTGGCCCCGTCCACGTCGAACTTGGCGTCGCCGCGGGTGGCGCCGTTGTTGGCCCGGGACAGGTCGAGCAGCTCGTCGCGGTGGGCGTGCAGGGCGCGACTGATGCGCTGGAGCAGGGCCCCGCGCCCGGCGAGGCTCATCGCGCGCAGGGCGGGGCCGCCGACGGCGCGCGCGTGTTCGAGGGCGGCGGCGAGGTCGAGGCCGCCGGTGGCGGTCTCGGCCAGGGGCTCCTCGG
>WGAH01000593.1 GCA_015489145.1 Deltaproteobacteria bacterium | reverse complement strand
CCGCCCACGTCGCCTTTCTCGGGCAGTTCAAGCGCGGCAAGTCCACCCTGATCAACGCGCTGGTGGGCGTGCGCGCCCTGCCGGTGGGGGTGGTGCCGGTCACCGCGGTGGTCACGGTGGTGCGCCACGGCCCCGAGGCGCGGGCGCGGGTGCGCCTCGACGACGGGGCCGTCCGCGAGGTGCCCCTCGACACCCTCGCCGACTGGGTGAGCGAGGCGGGCAACCCGGAGAACCGGCGCGGCGTCGTCGCCGTCGAGGTCTTCGTCCCGAGCCCGGTCCTGGCCGGCGGGCTCGCGCTGGTCGACACGCCGGGCGTCGGCTCGGTGCACGCCCACAACAGCGAGGCCACCCGGGCCTTCGTGCCCCACGTCGACGCCGCCGTCGTCGTGCTCGGCGCCGACCCGCCGATCTCGGGGGAGGAGCTGGCCCTCGTCGAGGAGGTGGCCCGCCACCACGACCACCTGCTGTTCGTGCTCAACAAGGCCGACAAGCTCGACCCGGCCGAGCGGGAGGAGGCGCGGGCCTTCACCCGGCGGGTGCTGGCGGAGCGCCTCGGCCGCGCGCCCGAGGTGCTGGAGCTGAGCGCCCGGGCCCGCCTCGCCGGCGTCGGCGAGCCCCTGGACTGGCCGGCGCTGGAGGCCCGCCTCGCCGCCTGGGCCGAGGCCGCCGGCGACGAGCTCGTGCGGGGGGCCGCCGAGCGGGGCCTGGCCCGCCTGGCCGGGCGCCTCGACCGGGAGCTGGCCTTCGCCCGCCGGGCGCTCCTGGAGCCCGTCGAGGAGGCCGAGCGCCGGCTGGCGGACCTCGCCGCCTTCGTCGAGGAGGCCGAGCGCTCGCTCGGCGACCTCGACCCCCTCCTCGCCGCCGAGCAGGAGCGCCTCGCCCGCGCCTTTCGCGAGCACAACCTCGCCTTCGTCGAGGCGCGCCTACCGCGGGCCCGCGCCGAGCTGGCCGAGGCCGTGGCCCGCCTCGCCAACAAGCCGCGGGGCAGCCTGCGCCCGGAGGTGGTCGCCTTCGCCCGCGAGCTCGCCCGGCGCTTCCTCGACGACTGGCTCGCCGAGGCCCTGCCCGAGGCCGAGTCCCTGTACGCCGGGGCGATGAACCGCTTCGTCGACCTGGGCAACCGCTTCCTCGTCGAGCTTCGCGAGCGCGCCGGCCAGCCCGACCTCGACCTGCCGCCGCCGGCGCCGCCCGAGACGGGCTTTCGCTGGGACAGCGGCCTCTACTACGACGACCTCGTGCAGTTCACCGGCCGCACCGCCGCCAACTGGGTGCTCGACCGGCTGCGTCCGCGGCCGGCCCTGCTCCGCGCCGTCGAGGCCGACACCGCCGACTACCTCCGCCGCCTGTTCGAGGGCAACGCCCTGAGGGTGGAAAACGACCTCGTGCAGCGCGTCACCGAGAGCCGGCGCCTCGTGCGCTACGAGCTTCGCCAGCGCCTGCGCGACGTGTTGGCCGCCTCGACCCGCTCCCTCGAGCGCGCCCGTGCCGCCCGCGCCGAGGGGGCCGAGGCCGTCGCCCGCGAGCTGGCCCGGATCGACGCCCTGCGCGCCCGCCTCGCCGCCCTGCTCGCCGCGCCGGCCTGAAGGCTCACAGGCTCCACACCCAGCTCGCCTTGGCGAAGACCCGCCAGGCGGTCTCCTCGCCGAGGTCCACGCTCCCGCCGAGCCAGGCGGCGCGGCCGGGCCCGCGCTCCCAGGCGAACAGCGCCTCCAGGCGGGTGCCGTCTTCCACGACGCCGTGGTCCGCGTCGTCCACGCGGTTCCAGTCCACGATCCACCGCGCCCACAGCTCCGGGGTGGCGAAGGTCTCCAGGCGCACCCGCCCGACGGTGGCCCGGTAGAGCCGCGCCCCGCCGCCGGACTCCCGGAAGTCCTCGTAGCTGCCCGTGGCGGTGAGCGACACGGCGGCCACCGGCTCGAAGGTCACGGAGCCCCGCACCAGGCCCGAGCGCCCGGTGCGCGGGGCGTCGGGATCGTAGTAGGGCGTCTCGCCGTAGTGCCCGCCGCCGCGCACGAGCAGCCAGCGCCACGGGGCGAGGCGCGCCCAGGCCCACGGCGCCCGGGTGGGCAGCCAGGCCCCGGCGTAGTCCTCGCCGCCGAGGTCGGCGCCGATGCCCGCGCGGTTGTCCCCGGCGAAGCGCGCGAAGCCGTTGGGCGTGACCAGGCGCAGGCGCGGCTCCCCCGCCGTCGTCCACTGGAACTCCGAGTCCACCGGCGACAGCTCGACCATGCGGACCACCCCGCCCTCCGGGTAGAAGTCGAAGTCGAGGATGCCCTCGACCCCGGCGACGTCGGCCCGGGTGACGAAGCCGTTCTCCGCGCGGAAGTCCGGGCCGATCCAGGTCGCCTCCGCCGCCGCCGTCACCCGCTCGCCGGCGCGCTCCACGCCGAGGGCGCCCGCGGCGTCGGCGGCCTCGCGGCCGTCGGCGAAGCGGGTCCACGAGCCCATCGCGCCCCCCGACAGCGTCGTGTTCGAGGCGAGCCGCACCTGCCCGTCGAGGCCGCCGACCCGGTTCGCGAGGTCCGCGCCGAGGATCGTGCGGTCCGAGTAGAGCAGGCCGACGAAGGCGTCCCGCCCGAGCGCCCGGCGCAGGCGCAGCACCGACTCCTCGGCCCGCTTCCCGGCGAGGTCGTCGTCGGTCCAGCCGCCCCCCTCGGAGACGCTGGCCGAGGGCGCCGCGTCGAGCACGCCCAGCGCCGCCCCGGTCCAGCCGCCGCGCTCCACCGTGGCCCGCAGCCCGGCGAGGGGCGCCACCATGGAGCGCGTGTAGATCACGTCGCCGGCGGGGCTGTCGAACCACTCGCGGCCCTCCAGGAAGAAGGGGCGCTTCTCGTCGTAGTAGAGCGCGTAGCGACGGTTGAGCTCGATGCGCGGGGCGTCGGACTCGACCTGCGAGAAGTCGGGGTTGATCGCCGCGAGCACGCTGGCCCCGGGAAGGGGCCGGAGGCCGACGGTGAGCCCCGGCGACAACCCCTGCCAGCCCCAGCGCTCCTGGAGGGGGCCGTCCTGGTCGCGCGCCCAGGTCAGCTCCGGGTAGAGGTCGAGGCCCGCCCGCCGGCCGAGGTCGGCGTCGAGCCGGTAGCGCCCGAGCTGGGCGAGCACGCCGGGCACCGCCGGGTCCACCGCGGGGAAGCTGCTCCACTCGCCGGTGCGGGCCTGCACCCGCACCGCCATGAGCCCGATGGCCTCGACCCGCGCCGGGTGGCGCACCGCCCGCCAGGGGATCGCCATCTCGACGGCGTAGCCGCGCTCGGTGCGCCGGGCCGCCGACCGCCAGGTCGCGTCCCAGGCGAAGCTGCGGTCGCCCCCGGCCGACTGCGTGCCGTCGAGCTGAACCCCCCGGGCGGTGACGAAGAACAGGTAGGCGCGCTGCCCCTCGCCGCTCGGGTCGAGGAGGACGCCGACCCGGTCGTCCGTGCGCGCGCTGTCCCGCCGCGCCAGGCCGGCCCGGATGCGTTCCGGGCGGTCGTCGGTCGCCTCGAAGAACAGGTAGAGGGCCTCGCGGTCGGCGAGGACCCGGACCCGGGTGGGGCCGCTCGGCGCGAGCCCGGGCGAGGGCTCGGCGGTGACGAAGGCGCCGAGCTCCCGGGCCTCCCGCCAGGCCGCCTCGTCGGCGACGCCGTCCACGCGCAGCTCGACGGCGGTCTCCTGGTACGGGATGTCGGCCATGGGCTGCATCTCGGCCCCCCGGGCGGCTGCGGCCCGGCTATCCGGCGCGGCTCCTCGCCGCGACGCCGGGTGCGCGAAGCCCGGACGCGCGAGACCCCGGACGCCGGGGCGCCCGGGGCCGAGGGAGGCGGTGCCGCCGATCAGTCGCGGCGCCGGGCCACGAGGCCGAGGCCGGCGAGGAACAGCAGGCCGAGGCCGGCGGGGCTGCCGCCGGTGGTGCTGCACCCGGCCGCCGAGGCGGAGCCGCCCTCGTCGCCGAGGTAGCTCGGGCCGTGGTGGCCGGAGTCCTTGTCCGAGTCCTTGTCGGAGTCGTCATCGTCGTCGGAGTCGCCGTCGGAGTCCCCGTCGTCGTCGTCGCAGACGTCCTTCACCGACTTCTTGATCGACTTGCGCTCGTCCTTGGTGATGATGCCGGCGTCCTGGAAGTACTTCGTCGCGTCGGACACGCACTCCTCGACCTCGTAGTCGTCGCCGTCGTCCTCGTCGGAGCAGCCGTCGGAGTCGCCGTCGTCGTGCTTGCTCTTCTTGGCGTGCTTGCCGGACTTGCAGCTGGAGCTGCCGTCGGAGTCGGAGTCGTCGTCGTCGTCCGAGGGCAGGGTGAGGCCCGAGGGGCCGTCGCAGGGGCAGTAGTCGGCGATGGAGCAGCCGTCGTCGTCGATGGCCTCGCCGAAGGACCAGTCGCTGTCGGGGCAGGCGTCCACGTCGCCGCAGAGGCCGTCGCCGTCGAGGTCGTTGTCGGCGTCCCAGGGGCAGTCGTCGCAGGCGTCGGTGATGCCGTCGCCGTCGCTGTCGGTGAAGGCCAGCTCGATGGTCTGGGTGCCGAGGACCGCGTCGTCCTGCAGGAAGTCCACGCCGCAGCTCAGCGTGCCCGCCGGGATGTCGGCGCAGTCGGCCGGGGCGGTGATCGTCTCGTCGAAGTCGACGGTCTCGCCGCCGGCCACGCCGTCGTAGGAGGCGGGCGCGAGCTCGACGCCCACGCCGGCCGCCTCGCACTCGCCGGCGTCGGCCGACACGGTGAAGGTGAGCTGGTCGAGGGCCGACAGGATCGCCGAGGTGATGTCGGAGCTGTCGCTGGCGGTGGTGAGGGAGGCGCCGCCGGTGGCGTCGGCGAGGTCGTCGAGCTCGGTGAGGGTGGTGCCGGTGGTGCCCGTCCGGGCGGGGCTCGTTCCCGTCAGGCCGATGACGTGGACGCCGGCGTCCTGGAGCGCGGCGATGGTGTCGGCCTGGGTGGCGCCGGGGTAGCCGGTGCCGGTGCCGTCGGCGTCGAGGTTGGGCCAGGCGTCGTCGCCGCAGGACACGTAGGTCGAGTAGTTCCGCTCGATGGTGCAGGCTTCGCCCCCCTCGTGGAAGCTGGCGTCGGTGGTGACGATGAGGATGCGGGTGACGTCGCTGGCCCAGGTCGGCGCCAGGCCGGCGTCGATCTCGCCGAGCTTGTCGGTGAGGCCGTCGCCGTCGATGTCGAGGCCGGCGCCGGTCACCGCCTGGTAGATGCCCTCGTACTGGGCCTCGGGGTAGTCGGTGCCGTAGAGGAGCGTCAGGCTGTCCACGGCCGAGACGAAGGTGGCGCGGTCGCTCGTGAAGTCCTGCTCGAGCTGGTAGGCGTAGTCGCCCGCCGGGGAGTAGCCCCACGGGTAGAAGGGGAAGTCCGAGAAGCTGGCGAGGCCGAACTCGCAGCTCCCGCCCACGGCGCCGCAGACCGAGTCGAAGACGTCGGCGGCGAGGTTGCCGCCGCTGCTCTGGAGGTTGCCGATGTCGTCGTAGTAGCTGCCGGACACGTCGACGAGGAGCAGCACCTGCACGCTCGGCGGCACGTCGTCGAGGGTGACGGACTTGGTGAGGGTGGTGGACTCGCCGGGGTCGAGGGTGAGCGAGACGCTCGCCGGGGTGACGGTGCCGGCGGAGGCGCCGAGGGGCAGGGCGAGGATCAGGGGAAGCAGGCGCATGGGGGTCTTCCTGGCGTGGTGGGTGGACGAGGGTGGATGGGCGGGTGCCGTCCTCCCCAACGCGACCCGGCCTGGATTCCCTCATCTCCCCTCGTCTTTTTTTCGTCCGCGCCCTGCCCGCGTCCACGCCGTTTCGCGAAAAGCCCCCGCCGGCCGAAGCCGACGGGGGCGCGCTCGTCCGCGATGCCGGTGGGAGGCTACTCGGCGTGTTCCTCGCCGCCGTGCTCCCCGCCGCCGTCGGTCGGCAGGCCGGCCAGGCCGGCGAAGGCGCGGGCGGCCTCCTCGCTGTGCTCGATGACCTCGGCCTGGGTGGCCCCGATGAAGTCGCCGGGGATGACCATGCCGCTGCCGTCGGGCTTGACGTGCGAGAAGTCCGGGCTCACGTCGTCGGTGTCGCCGTCGCCGTTGGCGTCGATGGGGTGGATCCAGGAGATCTCGGGCTCGACCCAGATCTTGCCCTTCTTCACCAGGTCCTCGAAGCCCTGGATCGTCCACGGGATGTAGACGATGCGCCGGTTGCTGAGGCGGGCGTTCATCACCAGGTCGGGGTCGCCGCCCATCGTCGGCTTGTTGCCGTCGGCGTGGCAGTCCACGCACTGGGCCACCTTGCCGGCCTCGACGTTGCCGGGGGCGGGCTTGGGCATGTGCGTCTGCGGGTCCACGCCGCCGAGGCGGTCGTAGTCCTTCTTCGCGCCCAGGGCCTGCGAGCCCGGCAGGATGTTGTGGCTCACCGAGAAGTTGTGGGCGACGATGGCCATGGCCAGGTCCGGGTCCTTCGCCGGCAGGCCGAGGTTGCCCCGCTCGATCTGGAGCACCTTGACCAGGGCGTCGTGGACCAGGTCGAGCTCCGTCTCGTTGGAGATCTCGGGCCGGAGGTCCATGTTGTCGTCCCAGACGATGGTGGCCGGGTCGAAGTCGGTGATGGCGCCGTTCTTGTCGCGGGTGACCTTGCTGGTGATCAGCGCGATGCCCATCTGGCTGCGGCCGCCGGGCCCCTTGCGGGACACGGCGCCGGCGAGGATCGAGTTCAGCTCGCGCGGCTCGAGGACGCGCACGCCGCCCTCGACGCGCTCGATCCAGGTGATCGCCGCGACCGGGCTCGCCGGGTACAGCTTGAGCTTGCCGTCCTTGTCGGCCTTCTTGATCAGGACCGGCGTGAAGTTGAAGTAGGGCGTGCCGTTGGCGCTCTGGATGAACCCGCCCATCGCCTTCATGAGCTCGTCCTGGCTCATGTCGGGGGTGATGTTCGGGATCTGCACCGCCCCGTCCATGTCCGTCATCATCGTGTAGAACATGGCGTAGGGGTCCATCGGCCGGTTGCCCCACTTCGGGTCCTTGCCCTGCATCTTCAGGCGCATCGCCTCCATCGCGTCGGGCCCGTAGGGGTCGAAGTAGGCGATGGAGGTGACGACGTCGACGCCGTAGAGCGGGTTGGACTGCCCGGCCCAGTTGAGCCCGCCGATGCCGTAGAAGGGCGCCGAGGCGTAGTAGCCGGGCTGCGGGTCCTCGATGCCGAGGGCCGAGAAGGCCGAGAACGGCGTCATCGCGTTCACGTCGCCCGGGTCCATCGGGTTGGGCATGTGCCGCGAGTCGAAGTTGTACGTGAAGCCCATCGAGTAGTCGAAGGTGCGGAAGGGCCAGTAGCGCTTCGACGGGACGTGGCAGGTCTCGCAGGCCACCTTGTCGAGGTGGTGCTCGAACATCGCGTCCCCGCCGAAGTTCTCGGCGTGCTTCGCCACCGTCTGGTCGTGATCGTGGCAGTCCGTGCAGACCTTCATGTCGTCGTAGTCGAGGTCGTTGCGGACCGTGCCCGCCATGTCCAGACCCTTCGGGAAGTTGTGGTCCGGCTTCATCGGGTTGTCGTTGCCCTTGGAGTGGCAGTCGATGCACTGCATCCCCTTGGCGGCGTGCACGTCGTAGCCGACCAGGTCGCCCGGGCTGCGCTCGCCGGACTCCACCTCGGCGAGGAGCTTGTCGTAGTCCTCCTGCCCGGCGTAGTCCATCTTCCAGAAGGTGCCCCGCTTGGGCACGTCGGCCTTCATGCCCATCACGTCGGGCCGGATGTAGAGGCCGTCGTTGACCGGGTCGATGTAGGCCGTGTGGCAGCGGGCGCAGGTGAGGTTCCAGTCGTTGGTCGTGTGGTCGTCGCTGGCCAGGATCGGCAGCTTCGTGCCCGACATGTCGCCGGCGAGCTTCAGGTCGTCCGGGTCGTAGTAGGTCTGGATGTCGAAGTAGGACTGGGCCTTTTCGGGCAGGTCGGCCAGGGTGAGGCCCGGCTTCTTGACCATGCGGACGTAGGTCATCGGGACGCCGTCGCCGTCGAGGTCGAGGCCCATGAGCGCCGCGGTGGCCGCGTACTTGAAGTAGTAGCCCAGCGCCTTGCGGGTGCCCCAGAAGGTCTCGCCGTTGGGGCCCTGCACCTTCGCCCAGGACGGGTCGTAGGCGTTGTGCAGCCGGAAGCCGTTCTTCCCGCCGAGCACCGCGGGCTTGCCGCCCTCGACGATGGGGATCTTGACGAAGTCGCGGCTGCTCGCCACCGGCGAGTTGAGCCAGGAGTAGAACTTCCCGCCCTCGAACTGCCCGTCGAGGGGCGAGGAGTAGGCGAGCGGCGAGTAGACCTTGTAGCCCTTGGGGATCTCGTCCCGCGTCGGGTAGCGGCCGACGCTGATCGAGTGGATGTCGGCGATGTCGTCGCCCTTCTTGTTCATCTTCGCCACGACGAAGATGCGGAGCCGCGGGGCGTAGCTCGTCACCTTCACGCCGTCGGCCGTCTGCAGGCGGTCCTGCGAGGGCTTGACGTGGCAGGTCAGGCACTCGGCCTCGAGGACGCCGGACTCGGTCCAGTCGTGCATCTTCGGGTGGGACAGCGCCGGCGAGGCCGGGCCGCCCTGCATCTGCGCGGCGAGGGTCATCGGCGCCGCGGCGATGTCCTCGACGTCGTAGCGGTAGTAGTCGCCGTTGTAGAGGCCGTACTTGCCGGCCGCGATCTCGTCGCGGTGCTCCGCCTGGAAGGTGTCGAAGCGGTTGCCGTTGCGGTCGACCTCGTAGGCGCCGCCGCCCATGTGGCAGGAGGTGCAGGTCGCGATCTCGTCAGCCGCGCCGATGTCGAAGCTGGTGAGGTCCCGGCCGCTCTTGTCGCTGTAGTCCTGGGCCGCCAACTGGCGGTAGGAAGGCGGTCACCAGGCTCCGAGCTGGCCCGGCGACTTGATGTCGCGCAGGGTGGGCAGCGTCTCCAGCGGCCCGCCCTCGGCGGTGGCGACCCGGCCGAAGTCGTCCTTGAAGCCGTCGCCGTCGGCGTCGACCATCTCGTCC
The DNA here is from genome assembly GCA_015489145.1 of Deltaproteobacteria bacterium. Taxonomy (GTDB): domain Bacteria; phylum Myxococcota_A; class UBA796; order UBA796; family UBA2385; genus S143-5. Next base: position 2,494 of record WGAH01000593.1, on the reverse strand, counting down.
ATGCCGAGCTGGAAGTGGTAGGCGCTCGTGATCGTGTCGTAGTCGTGGCAGCCGCCGCAGGTGTTCTTCGGGCTCATCGGCGGGCCGGCCACCAGGGCCCTGGCGTCGCCGTTGGCCGAGACGGTGCGGCCCTGGTCGAGCTGGTCCGCGACGGGCTTGTTGTCGAAGGACCGCAGGGCGATCCCGGTATGGGCCAGGGCGGCCGTCGATCCCAGCGAGGCCAGGAGCACGACGACGGCCCGAAGACCCGCCTTCGAGGTTGGGTGCAGGTATGCAGACATGGCTATCCTCCGACCCCAAGAGACCGCTGGCGGGCTTCCCGTGCCTGACGGGCGTCAGCGTTTCCTCCGCGGGGGACGGGATTTCTACCTTGCCGCGGGTGGCGATCCGACCGCGCGGGGCCGGCCGGCGGGGGAGCGCCGGCGGGAAGTGCCCCCCCCAAGGGCCTTCCCGGGCATTGCGGCCCCTTTCGCCCGCCCGCGCGACCGCTCGGAACCCGACGTTCGCGGAGCGCGCGGTCGGGTTCGGAACCCGTCGGCGGGACGGGTTCAGCCTCCTGGGGCGGTATTCGCGAGAAGCGCCCGCCAGGCCGGCGAACCCGCCACGCGGCTCACCTCGGGGGGCGGCGGGGCGCCGTCGCAGGCGATGGCCCGCCGCTCGGCGAGCACCGCTTCCAGGAGCGGGGAATCCTCGGCCTCCACGTCGCCCAGGGCCGCGAGGGAGGCGGCGAGGTCGGGGGCGGCGGCGCACAGCCTCGCGCGGGCTTCCGGCCGGTCGAGGCGGGCGCGCAGGCGGTCGAGGAAGGCCTCGGCGGCGCCGAGCCGGCAGGCGGGCCGCCCCTCGGGGCCGGCCTCGGCGGGGATGAGGGCCTCGCACAGGGACGGGCGGATCGGCTGGCGGCCGGCGAAGGCCATGCCGTAGAAGCGGCGCCAGAACACCCGGCGGAAGCGGGTGCCCTCGCCGAGGAGGGGCGCCCAGGCGGCGTAGGCGGCGCGGGCCTCCGAAAACCGGGCGAGGGCGCGCTCCGCCGGCACCCGCCGGGCGAGGCGGGCGAGGTCCTCCTGCGCGAGGTGCCAGGCGCAGTCGTCGAGGAAGGGGCCGGTGCGGCGGCACAGCTCGGCGGCCCCGGCCGGGTCGCCGGCGCGCTGCCGGGCCTCGGCGGCCTGGAACCAGCACTCCTCCCCGCCAGGGCGAGCCGTGGACCGCCGGGCACCACCGCCCGGGGTCGCCGTCGGCCCGGAGCGCCCGGTCCACCTCGCAGTCGCCCCGCAGGGCGCGGGCCGCCGGGTCGGCGGCGGCGAGGGCGGCGCAGGGGGCGAGGGGGTCCTCCGGGTCCAGCGGCGCCGCCAGGGCGGCGGCGTAGGCCTCGGCCCGCCGCGCCGCCTCGGGTCGGCCGACGCAGGCCGCGAGCAGCCCGGCCAGCGCGACCGCCGCGGCGAGGGGGGCCATCAGCCGAGGAGCCGCAGACCCGGCGGCAGGGCCTCGCCGACGAGGGCGCCGGCGTCGCTGGCGTCGAGGTCGGCCACCTCGCGCACCACCCGGATCCAGCGCTCGGGGGCGCCGTGGCGGCGCAGGCGTTTCGCCGTCTTCTTCGCCAGGGCCTCGGGCAGGTCGCGGGCCGGGTCGCCGGTGCGCCGGGCGAGGAGCACGGCGGCGAAGGCCGCGCCCTCCTCGGCCTCCCAGTCGAGGTCGAGGAGCTCGACCAGCCATTCCTCGGCCACCTCGGCGGGCACCGTCGCCGAGACCGGGCCGTGGACGGGCACCCGGGCGCCGAGCCTGCCGAGCGGCCACCACGAGCCCACCTTGCGCCGGTGGCGGCGGAAGGCCTCGGCGGCGCGCAGCTTGTCGTCGGGGGGCAACCGTTCGAGGACCGCGAGCAGGCGCACCATCTCGGCCGGCCCGTGGCGGCGCGGCCCGGCGGGGAAGCGGTCGCCCAGCCAGGGCAGCACCGCGTCGCGCACCGCGGCCTGGCGATCGGCGTCGAGGCCGGCGGCCAGGCGCCGCCAGAACACCCACCAGTCGGCCCACAGCAGCTTGCGCTCGCCCTTGTCGCCGCCGTGGCGCAGGCCCTCGGACCACAGGGCCCAGGCGCGCTCGACCCGCTCGGCGTCGCCGGGGGCCCCGACCCCGGGGCGCAGGCCCCAGCCGGCGAGGCGCAGCCAGGAGCGCTCGTGGGCGAGGCCGCGGGCGCGGGCCTCGCGGCGTTCCCACAGGGCGTCGAACAGGGCCCGGCAGGTGGGCAGCGTCCAGTCGCCCCGGGGGCCGAGGATGCGCTCGAGGTCCTTGCGGAGCGCCTTCGCCCCGCCGGTGCGCGGCGGCGGGCCCTTGGCGCGGCGGCCGGGGCGCGGGGCGGGGCGCGCGCTTCCCGGGCGCAGGGCGCGGTCGAGGTGGGCGAGGGCCTCGTCGAGGCGCGGCGCGGGGGCCGCGCCCTTCTCGGCGCCTCCGCCCTTCCCGGCGCCCGCCTCGCCCGCGGCGCCCTCGCGCGCCTCGGCGT
>WGAH01000592.1 GCA_015489145.1 Deltaproteobacteria bacterium | reverse complement strand
TCCCCGTTCCAGGCCGATCATTCCGGGACGGCTTCTTCACAAGCCCCCCGGAATTGCTAGACCCACGGAACAACCCCCGTCTGGATGCTAGCCCTTCGCCCCCATCCGGCCCTCTCCGGCGCCTCGCCGGCGCCTCGCCGGGGACTGCCTGACGGTAGAACCGGTGTTTTCGCGGCGCCCGGTGGTGCCCCCCTAGCATCTTGAGGGGGGTTGTTTTTCCGGGCGATCATCTGGAGGGGGCTTGTCACCAACCCCCCGCCCGATGATCGCCTGCCGGTGGCCGGCGGTGGGGGACGCGAGGTGCGCGCCCGGAGCCCCGGCTCCCAGGCCGGCATCGCCGCGCTGGCGCGGCCGAGGAGCGCCGGCCTCGGCCGGCGGGAAAGCGGCGCGACGCCGCGCCTGCGGGAGCGCCGGGCGCTCAGGACACCGCGCCGGTGCGCCGGGGCTCGAGGCCCTGCATCGCCAGGAAGCGCTCGGCATCCTCGCGGGCGAGGTTCGCCGCCAGGGAGCGGGCCAGGGCGCGCACGACCCGGCGGTGGCGGGCGGCGGCGACCTCGTCGGCCACGGTGCGCGCCGCCACCTCGCGGGCGCGCAGGGCGTAGTAGCGGAAGCCGCTGGCGTCGGCGATGGCCAGCGCCTCCTCGGCGGCGGCGGCGGCCTGGGGAAGCTCGCCCATCTCCTCGTGGGCGCGGGCGATGTTGAGGAAGGTCCGCACCTTCTGGAAGGGCCAGCGCCGCGGCCCCGGCTCCCGCGCGCGGGCCAGGCAGGCGCGGGCCGCGGCGCGGTCGCCCTCCCGCAGCCTCCGCCGGGCCTGCCAGGCGTGGATCACGGGGCCGAAGCCCTCGGTGTCGGACGCGGCGATCAGCGCCTCGGCCTCGTCGATGAGCGGCGGCACCGCCTCCCAGCGGCCGGCGGCGATGTGCGCCCGCGCCAGCAGCACCAGGGTGGCGAGCACGTCCTCGGCGTTCGCCAGCTCGCGCTGCATGGCGAGCGACTCCTCGCCGTGCTCGACCGCCTCAGCGAAGCGCCCCACGTCGGTGAGGACCAGGCATCGGTAGCGCAGGGCCAGGGCGATGCCGAAGCGGTGGTTGACCTCGCGGGCGTGGGCGAGGGCCCGGTCGGCGAGTTCCAGCCCCTTTCGGAAGTTCCCGGAGAGGTGGTAGACCTCGACGAGGTTGGTGCGCGCCACGGCGAGGCGGTCCATCAGGCCGTACTTCTCGCTGACCGCCACCGCCTGCTCGAAGTGCCGCCGGGCCTCGGCGGACTGCCCCCGGCACAGGGCGACCAGCCCCAGCCCGTTGGCGCCGAGGGCGAGCATGCGCTCGGCCCCGCAGGACTCCGCCGTCGCCAGCGCCTGGATGAAGGCGTCCCGCGCCCCGTCGAGGTCGCCCCGCGACCACTGGAGCGCCCCGAGCTCGTAGAGGGGCTCGATGCGGAGCGCGGCGTCGCCCAGGGCGTCGGCGAGCTTCAAGGCGTGGCGCAACAGGCGCTCGGCCTCGTCGAGGCGCAGCTCGCGGCGGGCGTGCTGGGCGAGGAGGGTCGCCGCCTCGGCCCGGATGCGCCGCGCGTCGAGGAGTTCCGCCAGCCGGTCGGCCTCGCGGGCCGCCGCCGCCGACTCCCCCGAGCGGCCGAGGTGGAACAGGGCCCGCGCCCGGACGAGGTGGAGGCGGGCCAGGAGCAGGTCCACGTCGCGCAGCGGCACGATGGCGCGCACCCGGTCCTCCAGGGCCGCGGCGTGGGCGAGGTCGTCGAGGGCGTCGTCGATGAAGCTGCCGTCGAGCTTTCGCTCGGCCGCCTCGACGAAGTAGGCCATCGCCTTGGCCGGCACCCCGCCGCGCTCGAAGTGGTGGGCGAGGTGCTCGGCCACCGTCCCGGTGGCGTACCGCCGCGCCGCCTCCAGCCGCCCGCCCATCGCCCGCTCGATGGCCTGCCGCCGCTCCTCGGCCATCTCGCCCAGGATCACGTCGCGCAGGCGGTTGCGCGGCAGCTCGTGGCGCGCCCCGCCCGCGCCGTCGCGCCGCCGCGCCAGGCCCGCGGCGACGAGGTCGTCGAGGATCGCGGCCACGCCCTCGCGGTCGAGCCCGCCCACCTCCGCGATGCAGGCGGCGCCGACCTCGTGGCGGGCCACCGCGAGAACCTCGAGCACCGCCCGCGCCTCGGGGGGCAGGGGCGCCAGCCAGCCCCGGATGATCTCGCGCACCGGCCGCGGCACCGGCAGCGGCAGGTGGGCGGCCTCCCGCCGGTCGAGCACCAGGGTGCCCCGCCGCCCCGGCGCCCCGGCGCGGATCACCCCCTGGCCGAGGAGGGTCCGCAGGGTGTCGCAGACCACGTAGGGGTTGCCCTCGCTGGCCTGGTGGATGCGCTCGGCGAGGGTCCGCACGCCGGGGCCGTAGGTCACCACCCCGAGCAGCAGCTCCTCCACCGCCGCGGCGCTGATCGGCCCGAGATCGAGGCGCGCGGCCGGCACGCTCGTGGTGCGCCCCGCGAGGATGTCGCCCAGCAGCGTGCCCGCGTCGGCGCCGGGCTCCGGCCGCGCCCGGGTGAGCGCCACGAGCAGCGGCCGCCGCAGCCCGCCCACCAGGTTCCGCACCAGGTACTCGACCATCTCCAGGGTGCCCCGGTCGGCCCGCTGGGGGTCGGCCATGAGCAGCAGGCGCGGTCCCGCCGGCCGCACGAACTCGCCCAGCGCCCGCAGCACCGCCCACCGCTCCGGCGCCTCGGTCCCGCCGCGCTCCGGGTGGAAGACGGCCTCCAGCACCGGCGACGGTTCGAATCCCTCGGCGAGGAGGTCCTCGTAGAGCGGGCGCAGGCCCATGAAGGCCGGCTGGTCGGGGCTGCGGTTGCGGCTGAGGCTCACCCCGATGCCCAGCTCGCGGGCCAGGCGCACCAGCTCGCCGGCCACCCGGCTGCGGCCCATGCCCGGCTCGCCGGTGATCTCGAGGAGGCCGCCGGGCCGACCCTCGCCGGCTCCCTCGGCCCCGCCGCCCAGCCGGGCCAGCAGCTCGCGCAGGCGCGTCACGGTGGCCGTGCGCCCGACCAGGGGCGGGTGGCGCAGCGTCTCCTCGAGGGTGGCGCCCGGCTGGTCCAGGCCCGTGCCGTCGTCGAGGGCGAGCAGCAGGTGCCGCGCCGAGGCGAAGCGGTCCTCGGGTTTCTTGGCCAGCAGGCGCAGGCAGGCCTCGTTGGCGCGGTCGGGCAGCGTGGGCACCAGCTCGCGGGGCGGGCGCGGCGGCCGGTGCAGGTGCTTGTCGATGAAGCCGGCGACGGTGCTCGCGTTGAAGGGCCTCCGGCCGGTCAACATGAGGTAGTAGACCGCGCCGAGGGCGTAGAGGTCGGCGCGCGCGTCCACCGGGTCCCCCAGGATCTGCTCGGGAGCGATGTAGGCGACGGTGCCGATCATGGAACCCGTCGAGGTGAGGTCGGCGCCGGGCTCCTTGACCACGCCGAAGTCCATGAGCACCGCCCGCCCCTCGGGGGTGACGATGACGTTGGTCGGCGTGACGTCGCGGTGGACCAGGCCGCGCCGGTGGATGTGGTCGAGGGCCCGGGCGAGCTGCACGACGATGGCGTCGGCGCGGCGCAGGCGCTCGGCGCTCGACAGGCTGCGCCAGGCGTCCACCTCGTCGCGAAGGTCGCGGCCCTCGAGCAGTTCCATGACGAACCAGGGCCGGCCGCTCCACACCCCGGCGTCGAAGACGCGGATCACGTTGGGGTGGTCGAGGGCCTGGAGCGCCCGGAACTCCCGGCGGAAGCGGCGCAGCTCCTCCTCGCCGTGGCCGCTCGGCAGCAGCAGCTTGAGCGCCCGCCGCTCGCCGCGCTCGGCGTGCTCCACCTCCAGCACGCAGGCCATGCCGCCGCGCCCCAGCTCGCGCACCACCCGCCAGGCGTCGATGGACGCGCCGGGAGCCGGGATGCCGGAGAAGTCAGCCAAGGTGGGGATGCCCCGTCGCCGGCTGACGGTATAGTGGAGCGCGGCTGCCCGCCAACGGGGGTATCCCATGCGACTCGAGGCATCCGCCCGCACCGATCCCGGTCCGGTTCGCGAAACCAACGAAGACAGCATGATCGTCGACCCGGACGCCGGGCTGTTCATCGTCGCCGACGGCATGGGCGGCCACGCCTCGGGCGAGGTCGCCAGCGCCATCGCCGTCGAGACCGTCGCCGAGGTGCTGCTCGGCGGCGCGAACCCCGACGAGACGCGCCTCGAGCGCGCCACCGAGGACCCGGCCGAGGCGATTCGCGAGCGGCTGCGCTACGCGATGAACCAGGCCGGCGTGCAGATCCGCAAGGCCGTCCGCGACAACCCGCTGCACACCGGCATGGGCACCACCGTCGCCGTGCTCCTCGTCGAGGACGAGGTGGCGCACCTCGCCCACGTCGGCGACAGCCGCATCTACCTGTTCCGCGACGACCGCCTGCAGCGGCTCACCCGCGACCACACGGTGGTCCAGAAGGAAATCGACGCGGGGCGGCTCACCCCCGAACTGGCCCGGATCGTTCCCCACAAGAACATCCTCACGCAGTCGGTAGGCTACCACGGCCCGGTCGAGCCGGACACGGCCACCCGCCCGGTCCAGCCCGGCGACGTGTTCATCCTGTGCAGCGACGGGCTCACCGACCCCCTCGACGACGAGGCCATCGAGGCGATCTGCCGCGAGACCGACCCCGAGGACCTCGCCGAGGAGCTGGTGCGGCGCGCCCTCGACGGCGGCACCGAGGACAACGTCACCGTCGTCACGGTGCGCGTCCTCGACGACTGAGCCGCCCGCGCCCTCCTCGGGTGCGGGCCGCGCGCTTCACTCCGCCCCGACGATCGTGTCCACGTCGTCGGCGAGGCTGCTCGTCGGCCCGCGCAGGAGCTTGATCAGGCCGCGGGTGTGCTCGCTGCGGCCCCACCAGTTGCCCTTGTCGCCCTCCTGGAACACCTCGAGGGTCTCGCTGTTGCCCTTCTCGTCGCGCAGCGTGAGCTTGAAGCGGAGCTGGAGGTCCTGCGGCTCCTCGCCCTGCTTGGCGTAGCTCGTGCCCTTGAGCTTGATCGCCTTGTCCATCCAGGTCTCGAGCTGCTCGTTCGCCTCGTCGGGGTTGCTCGCCTCGACCCAGCTCTCGGCCTTCGGGTCCTGCGGGTTCTTGTGCTCCACCTCGAGGCTCTCGCCCTTGGCGTTCTCGATGAGCACGGTGGCGACGTCCTTCTTGTCGAAGGACCACAGGGTGCGATCCGGCAGCCGGGTGCGGGCGTACTTGAGGGGCCGCAGCACCTCGTCGGCCACCAGGAAGACCTCGCCGGTCTCGGGGTTGCGGACGTAGCGGTCGCGGGTGCCGTAGACCTCGCCGCCGATCTCGAGGCGGGTGGTGCGGCCCTTGCGCGTGATCTCGAGGAAGGTGGTCGGGTGGTCGAGGCCGGCCTTCTCGATCTTGTCGGGCGTGTCGAGCTCGAGCTTGCGAATCGCCAGCATGGGCGAGAGCTTGTCGAGCAGGTCCTGGCCCTTGGCGCCGGCCTTGAAGGCGATGACCTCCTTGGCCTTGCGCTCCGGCTGCTCGCCGGCCTCGGCGCCGCCGGCCTCCTCGCCGGCCGCCTCCTCCGTGGCGGCCTTCTCGCCGGCCTTCTCGGAGGCATCGCCGGCCTTCTCCGCGGCCTCGCCGGCCTTCTCGTCTCCGGCCTTCTCCGCGGCCTCGCCGGCCTTCTCGTCTCCGGCCTTCTCCTCGCCGGCCTTCTCGTCCGGCTTCGCGGGGGGCTTCTCCCACTTCGTCCAGGTCACCCACAGGTAGTCGCCGTGGTCGTCCGAGCGGCGCTCGATCACGGCGCGGTCCTTGTCGCTGTCCCAGACGATCTTCTCGATCTTGTCGGCGTCGCCGGCCAGCAGCACCACCTTGCCCTCGAGGTCGGGCTCGGGCTCGCGGGTCCAGCGCCACCAGGCCAGGCCCAGGGACACCAGCAGCAGCAGGCCGTAGACGACGACGCTTCGGCGCGTTCCGCTCATGCCTCACCCCGCTTGCGGCGCGACCGGATGCGCGCCAGGCCCCCGCCGACGAAGGCGAAGGGGATCAGGAAGGTCGTGCCGTAGAACAGCCAGCCCTGGCCTTCCTTGGTGTGCTCGATCTTGACGTCTTCCTCGCTCTCGGTGGTGCCGGCCGCCTCGATCTCGCGGCCGAGCCAGGCCACCGCGTCCACCGCCATCTGGAAGTTGCCCTTGTTCGGGTCCAGCGGCAGCGCCAGGTCGCTCGCCCAGGTCGCGTCGGCGAGGACCACCGCCCGGTAGTCCTCGGGCTCCTCGGCGGCGGGATCCTCGTCGCCCTCGTCGTCCTCGGCGACCGCGGCCTCGTCGCGCTTCGCCGGGCCGCTGGCGGCCATCGCGAGCGGCCACACCTTCTTCTGCTCGGTGTCGCGGTCGAACTCGAGGTCGCCGTCCAGGTCGAGCCAGGTGTCCTCGAGCGAGCGGATCGTCACCGTGGTCTTGTTGTCCTTCGCGGCGGCGTCCTTCTTCTCGAAGAGGTGCCCGGCGCCCGGCACCACGCTGAACAGCACCCGGCTGTTGCGGCTGAGCGTCGTCACCGAGGGGTGCGTCGAGTACTTGTTGGTGAACAGGTTGACCCGGTCGGCGATGCGGTAGGTGCGCGGCACGAACTTCGTCTCGTTCGCCAGCTCGCCCTTCGGGTCGTAGCCGATGCCCAGCGGGTCGAGGAGCGGCGAGAGGTCGGGCGGCTCGGCGGCGAAGGGCCCGGCCTCGCCCGACTCGGGCTCCAGGGCCACGAGGAGGGAGCCGCCCTGCTCGCGCCAGCGGTTCAGCGCCGCCAGCTCCTCGGGCTGGAAGGCGCTGCGCGGCGCCATCACGAACACGATGGAGGCGTCCTCGGGCACCGCGTCGCCGAGCCCCTGCGCCAGGCCCAGCTCGCGCACCTTGTAGTTGAAGGCCTCGAGGATGCGCTTGAGGTTGCCGAGCTTGCGCTCGGGATCGGTGCCGGCCTTCCAGTACATCTCGCCGTGGCCGACGGTGAAGTAGGCGACCTTCTGGCCCCGGGCGAGCTTGAGCAGCGCCTTCTGGAACTCGGCGTCGAGCTTCTTGAGCTTGCGGCGGGCCGAGTCGAAGTCCTTGCCGATCTTGACCTTCTGGACCTGCTGATCGTCGCCCTCACCCCGCACGAGGGCGATGTAGCCGTTGTCGCGGACCTTCAGCTGCTTGGCGAGCTCGGGTTCGAGCGCCTGGTCGACGAACTCGACTTCCAGGTTGCCCTTGGGAAGCGCGTCGAAGTAGGTCCTGAGCTCGTCCACCACGTCGCTGGAGCTCGGGAAGAAGGCCCAGACCTTCACCGGCTCCTCGAGGGCCGCGACGATGCCCTGGGTGGCGGTGCCGGGGCGGGCGGTCTTGAAGTAGCCGAAGTCCCAGCGCTTGTTCATGTCGTGGGCGACGTAGTTGAGCGGGAACAGCATCGCGATGGCCAGCGCCAGCGACAGCCCGGCCAGCGAGGCGTCGTGCACCCGCGAGGCCCGCACGCGCAGCGGGTTGGCGGCGAGCACCCGGTCGGCCGCCAGCGCCACGAAGCTGGAGCCGAGGAGCAGGACGAGCCAGACCACGTTGACGACGACGGTGTAGCGCTGCTCCGCCTCGTCGGTCTGGAAGTTCAGGGCCGCCAGCACCATCTCGGAGCGCAGGGCGTAGATGCCCAGCGCGACGAGGACGCCGACGATGCCCACCGCGACGCGGCGGTAGGCCGGGCGCTCGTCCTCGCGGGCGGCGCGGCAGGTCGTGTGGGCGAGGCCCAGCGCCCCGAGGAGCACGACCAGCCCGCTGCCGTCGAGGACCCACCGGGGGGCGCCCTCGCCGACGATGCGCTCGCCGAGCAGCACGAGGAACAGGCCGAGGAGCAGGAGCACGCCCGAGGCGCGCTGGCCGGCGACCAGCTCGGTGCCGAGCTTGCCGGGTTCGGGGTTCTGCGGGCTCACCGGTACCTCCGGAACTGCAGGACGCGCGTGGAGACGAGCAGGAAGGCGAAGGTCACCGAGGCGTAGAAGACCAGGCTCTCGGTGTTGATCCGGCCGCGCATGAACGGCTGGAAGTGCCGGTCGAACAGGGCGACGTAGGCGAGCACCCCGCTGATGGGCGGCTCGGTGATGCGGCTGAGCAGCCAGCCGAGCAACATGAGCACCAGCACGAGGCTGCCGATCACCGCGGCGAGGAGCTGGTTGCGGGCCAGGGTGGAGCCGAAGGTGCCGATGGCCAGGCTGGCGGCGCCGAGCCCGAGCAGCCCCGTGTAGCCGGCGGCGATCTGCGCCCAGCTCACCTTGCCGTTCACCTGGATCTCGAGGGGCATGTAGATCGTCAGCAGGGTGATGATCGCCAGGAAGCCGAAGGCGCCGAGGTACTTGCCGAGCACCACCTGCGCCTCGCTCACCGGGGCGGTCTGGAGCAGCACCTCGGTGCCCTCCTGCCGCTCCTCGGCCAGCAGCCGCATGGTGAGCAGGATGCTGGCGATCATCGTCGTGCCGGAGGAGAAGTAGAAGAAGTCCTCGAGCACGTCGGCCGAGTAGCGGGGCTTGCCGGTGAGCGCGAAGGCGTTGAACAGCAGCCCGTCGAGGAGCAGCACCGCGCCGAGCACCACGAGGCCCCACCGCGTGTTGAAGTAGGTCGCGAGCTCGCGACGGGCGAGGAGCAGGACGGCCTTCATGCCGCCACCTCCCGGTTGAGGTCGATGAAGATCTCCTCGAGCTCGTCCACGGCGTCGTCGATGCGCCGCAGCCCGAGGCCCGCGCCGACGATGCCGGCGACCAGCGCCTCGCGGTCGTCGCCCTCCATCGTCACCACGGCGTCGATGAGGCCGCCCTCCTCGCGGCGCACCTCGAAGGAGCGCACCTCGGGCCGGGCGGCCATGAGCTTGTCGAAGCGCTCGCGATCCCCGCGCACCGTGAGGGCCACCACGTTGGCGCGGTTGAAGCGCGCCGCGAGCTCGGCCTCGGTGCCGTCGGCGACGATGCGGCCGTCGCGCAGCACGAGGATGCGGTCGCAGACCTGCGAGATCTCGGGGAGGTTGTGGCTGCTGATCAGCACCGTGGCCTCGCGGGCCAGCGAGCGGATCACCTGGCGCATGTCGACGATCTGCACGGGGTCGAGGCCGCTGATCGGCTCGTCGAGGATGACGAGGCGCGGCCGGTGGACGATGGCCTGGGCGATGCCGGCGCGCTTGCGGTAGCCGTGGGACAGCTCGCCGATCACCTGCTCGAGCTTGTGGTCGAGCTGGGTGACCCGGGCGACCTCGGCGATGCGCGCGTCCAGCTCGCTTTCGGGCAGGCCGCGCAGGCGGGCGAGGAAGGCGAGGTACTCGCGCACCGTCATCTCGTCGTAGAGCGGCGGCTCCTCGGGCAGGAAGCCGATGCGCTGCCGGAAGCCCACCGGCGCCTCGGCCAGGTCCACCCCGTCGACGCGGACGGTGCCGTCGGTGGGCATGAGCAACCCGGCGAGCACCTTGAGGGTCGTGGACTTGCCGGCGCCGTTCAGCCCGAGGAAGCCCACCACCGTGTTGGCCTCGATCGTGAAGCTCACGTCGTCGACGGCCAGCGTGGTGCCGTAGGTGCGCCGGAGCGACTGCACTTCGATCATCGCGGGTTCTCCCATGCCTTCGGAGGGTCGGACGGCCGTCGCGGCGGGGCGGACGAGCGGGGCGGGCAGGCCGTCCCCTGGGGCCCGACCGAGCGGGGGGCAGCAATAAGGACGGCGGCAACGGGCGTCAAGGGGCCCACGGCGCCGTCGTCGTCGGGGGTTCGAGGCCCGGAGAAGGCGAAACCCCGCCCGGCGGAGCGGGCGGGGTCCAGGTTGCTCAAGCGGCCTCGGGCGCCCCGTCTCCAGGGCCAGCTGGCACCGAAAGCTGCCGGCACTGCCCCACTGCAGTGATACCGGTTCACCGGGCGTTGGGACCCGGCCCCTCGGACCGCTTGTCGCCCCCTCCTAATGCACGAGCCGTGCCAACCCATCCGGCACGGGCGAAGGCCGGCAATCGCGCCCCGCCCGGGGCGAACCGCGCGCCGGCGGGACATCGGTGGCCCACCGACCGTCGGGTTTTCCCGACAGGTGGGGGTCGCGGGCCGACAGCCGACGCCCTCCCCCCTCACCGACGTCGACGCCCCATCCTCCTCGATGCAGACGCGGCATCCTGCCGCGTCATCGAAAGGGCGAAGCGCCGCGGAAAGCCGCCGCCGGGGCTCAGCCCGGGCCGTTCGTCGGCGGCAGGCGGGCCGGCGGCTGGGGCTCGGGGAGCGGGTCGGCCGCCAGCCTTCGCGCCAGGGCCCGCAGGGCCGCGACGCCCGAGCGCACGTGCGGCGCCGGGTCACGGGGGTTGTACCAGCGGAAGTAGCGCTTCCACTCGGCGGGCCGCAGCGGCGACAGCCCCGATCGGGTCAGCTCGACGAGGAAGGCGCGGGTGCCGTAGCGACCGTAGAGGTGGTCGAGCTCCATGCCGTGCCCGCGAAAGAAGAAGGCCCAGCGCGCGAGCTGCCGGACGTGGTAGGCGCGCGGGGGCTGCGCCGCGACCATCGCATCCCCGAGCTCCACGAAGTCGCGCCGGTCGGGCGCGCGCTCCCAGGACCCGGCCCAGGGGTAGTAGACGAAGCCGCCGAAGGCGTGCAGGCTCACCGCGGCGTGAAAGCGCCCGGCGGCGGCGAGGCGGTCGAGGGCCCGCGTCTCGGGCTGGCTCAGCGGCGCCGGCGAGGTGGCGTAGTAGGCCGGGATCACGCGCCGCCACACCGCCCGCGCCTCGCGGTTGACGGCGAAGTCACGGTTGAGGTCCACGCCGCGGGCGTTGCCCCGCCGGTAGGCGTTGCGCCCGTCGAGCAGGTCGCGCTCCACCCGCGCCCGGCCGTCGGGGTTGAGGATCGGCACCACCGTGACCTCGACGCCGGCCACCGGGTGCGCGACGAGCCACTCGGCGAAGCCCAGGGCCACCTCGGTCGAGATCCACTCCATCGCGTGGATGTTGGCGAACACCAGCAGCCGCTGGGGCTCGCGCGGGGCGTGCGGGAAGGCCGTGCCGTCGCCGGGGCGCCGGACGCGCCAGGCCACGATGGGCCGCCCCTCGACGCTCCTTC
>WGAH01000591.1 GCA_015489145.1 Deltaproteobacteria bacterium | reverse complement strand
GGCATGGGGTCCTCGGGTGGGGATCAGCCGAACTTGCCGGTGATGTAGTCCTCGGTGCGGCTGTCGCGGGGGGCGGTGAACAGGCGGTCGGTGTCGTCGAACTCGACGAGCTCCCCCATCAGCAGGAAGGCGGTGCGGTCGCTGACGCGCGCCGCCTGCTGCATCGAGTGGGTGACGATGACGATGGTGTAGGCGCCGCGCAGGCTGTGGACGAGGTCCTCGATGCGGGCGGTGGCGATGGGGTCGAGGGCGCTCGACGGCTCGTCCATGAGCAGGATGCGCGGCTCGGCCGCCAGCGCCCGGGCGATGCACAGGCGTTGCTGCTGCCCGCCGGAGAGGCTGCCGCCGGGCTCGTCGAGGCGGTCCTTCACCTCGTCCCAGAGGGCCGCCTGCCCGAGCGCGCGCTCCAGCACCGCCTCGGCCTCGTCCCGGCGCAGGCGGCCGGTGAGGCGCAGGCCGGCCAGCACGTTGTCGCGAATCGACATCGTGGGAAAGGGGTTGGGCTTCTGGAAGACCATGCCCACCTGCCGGCGAAGGAGGACCGGGTCCACGTCGGGCGCGGTGATGTCCTGATCGTACAGCCGCACCTCCCCCTTCATCCAGGCGCCGCGCACCAGCTCGTGCATGCGGTTGATCGTGCGGATGAAGGTGGACTTGCCGCAGCCGGACGGGCCGATCACCGCCGTGACCCGCCCCTCGGGAATCGCGAGGTCGATGCCCTTGAGCACCTCCTTGTCGCCGAAGCCGGCGCGGAGGTCCCGGGTGGTGATGCAGGCCGGCTCGGGGGAGGCCTTCTTGCGGTGCTTGCTCATGCGGTTCGGCTCCATCGGCCCTCAGGGCCGCCGGCGGCGCTCCATGCGGTCGCGCAGCAGGATGGCCCCGGCGTTCAACGCGAGCAGCGTCCCCAGGAGCACGAGGATCGCCGCCGCCGCGTCGGTGGCGAAGCCCTTCTGCGGCCGGCCCACCCAGTTGAAGATCTGGATGGGCAGGGCGGTGAAGGGGGCGTCGAGGCCGTCGGGAAGGAAGGTGATGTAGGTGAGGGCGCCGACGACCACCAGCGGGGCCGTCTCGCCGATGGCGCGCGAGATCGCCAGGATCGCGCCGGTCAGCACCCCGGGCAGCGCCTGGGGCAGCACGACCCGCCAGGTGGTGACGTGCCGGGTGCAGCCGAGCGCCAGGGCCGCCTCGCGCAGGGAGTCCGGCACGGTGCGGAGGGCCTCCCGGGCGCTGAGGATGACGATGGGCAGCACGAGCAGCGCCAGGGTGGCGGCGCCGGCCACCAGGCTGCGGCCGAGGCCCAGGGCCCGCACGAAGACCCCGAGGCCGAGCAGGCCGTAGATCACCGAGGGCACGCCGGCCAGGTTGGCGATGTTCAGCTCGATGAGGCGGTTGAGCCGCGTGTCCTCGGCGTACTCCTCCAGGTAGACCGCGGCGCCCACGCCCAGGGGCAGGGCGAAGGCGGCGGTGAGCACCATGAGCGCCGCGCTGCCGGCCAGGGCCGGCAGGATGCCGGCCTTGTCCCAGTGACGGGAGGGGAAGCCGGTGAGGAAGTCCCAGCCGAGGCGGCCCAGCCCGTCCACCAGCACGTCGCCCACCAGCACCGCCAGCGCCGCGAGGGGCAGGAAGGTGGCGGCGGCGGCGAGGGCGACGAAGGCGCGCTGGCGGCGCTCGCGCCGGCGCCGCTCGGGTCCACGCAACGTGAGGTCGGTGCTCATCCCTGCCTCCTTGCGCCGCGGGCCAGTCGCTGCCCGAGGAGGTTCATCGCCAGGGTCGAGACGAACAGCATCGCGGCCACGGCGAAGATCGTGCGCCAGGCCAGCGAGCCGGCCGGGGTGTCGCCGAGGCTGACCTGCACGATGTAGGCGGTCATCGTCTCGACGGGCACCCGCGGGTCGGCGGTGAGGCGGGGCTGCTGGCCGGCGGCGATGGTCACGATCATCGTCTCGCCGATGGCCCGGCTCACGGCGAGGATGCTCGCGGCGAGGATGCCCGAGCGCGCCGCCGGCAGCACCACGCGCAGCACCGTGGTGAGGCGGTCGGCGCCGAGCGCCATCGCCCCCTCCCGCAGGGCGTCGGGCACGGCGCGAATCGCGTCGTCGCCGAGGGACGAGACCATGGGCATGATCATCAGCCCCATGACGATGCCGGCGCCGAGGGCGTTGAAGCTCGCCAGCCCCGGGACGAGGTGCTGGAGGAGCGGGGTCACGAAGATCAGCGCGAAGTAGCCGTAGACGACGGTGGGCACCCCCGCGAGCAGCTCCAGGGCGGGCTTGACGAACCGGCGGGTGGCGGGGGCGGCGAACTCGGCGAGGTAGATCGCGGCGAGCACGCCGACGGGCACGGCGACGGCCAGGGCGATGGCCGAGGTCAGCGCCGTGCCGGCCACCAGCGGCCAGATGCCGAACCGGGCCCTCGCGAACAGCGGGGTCCACTCGGTGTCGAGGAAGAAGGCGGCGAAGCCCACCTCGCGGAAGAAGCCCACCGTCTCGCCGGCGAGCACCGCCACGATGCCCGCCGTGGTGAGCACGCTGAGCAGGGCCGCGCCGAGGATGAGGGCGCGGACCAGGCGCTCGCGCGGCGGCTCCGACCGCCCGCGAATCGCCTCGGCCAGCGACCCGCCGCTCACCGCTCGGCCTCCAGCAGGTCGGCGAGCTTCACGCCGACCTTGGAGCCGCCCTCGAAGACCGAGCCCGTCACCTTGCGGTGGAAGCGGCCCTGCACCAGGGCGCGCGTCTCGGCGGGAATCCCGACGTAGCCCACCTCCGCGACGAGCTTCGCGCCCTCGTCGGAGAGGTAGCTCTCCACCAGCTCGGCGACCTCGGGCCGGTCGGCGGCGGCGCGGGCGACGTAGATGAACACCGGGCGGGAGAGCGGCTGGTAGGTGCCGTTCGCCACCGTCTCGGCGCTCGGGCTCACCGCCGGGGCGCCGTCGGCGGGGGCGATGGGCACCGCCTTGAGCTTGTCGCGGTTCTCGACGTAGTAGGCCAGCCCGAAGAAGCCGAGGGCGTTGACGTCGCCGGCCACGCCGGTGACGAGCACGTTGTCGTCCTCGCTCGACGTGAAGTCGCCGCGGCTGCTGTGCTCCTCGCCGACGATGGCCTCGGTGAAGTAGTCGTAGGTGCCCGAGTCGACGCCGGGGCCGAACAGGTGCAGCGGCGCGTCGGGCCAGCCCGCGCGCACCTGGCTCCAGCGGGTGACCTTTTCCTGGGCGGCGGGCTCCCACATCGTCTTGAGCTCGGCCGGGGTGAGGTGGTCCACCCAGTCGTTGCCGGGGTTCACGACGACGGCGATGCCGTCGAAGGCCACGGGAAGCTCGATGAAGTCGATGCCCGCGGCGCGGCAGGCCTCGACCTCGGAGGTCTTGACCGGCCGGGAGGCGCCGGTGATGTCGAGCTCGCCGGCGCAGAACTTCTTGAAGCCGCCGCCGGTTCCGCTCACGCTCACGGTGACGCGGCGATCGCGGTGGGCGGCCTGGTACGCCTCGGCCACCGCCTCGGTGATCGGGTAGACGGTGCTCGACCCGCCGACGCGAATCGTGGCGGGGCCGGAAGCGCCCCCGCCGGGGGCGGCGTGCTCGCTGCACGCGGCGATGACGGGGAACAGGAACGCGAAGAATCGGGCGCGCATGGTCGCTCCGGGGTTCGGGGTGGTCACCAGGCGAGCTGCGCCTGGGCGCGGACGAGGAGCCCGGTCCAGTCGCCGCCGTCCAGCCAGCCCACGTCGGCCTGGGCCTTGGCGTGGTGGCCGTCGAGGAGGTAGCCGAGCCCGGCGGTGAGCTCGGTCGTGTCGGTGTCGTCGTCGAGGTCCCGCACCGCGGCGGCCCGGACCGCCGGCAGCCAGCCGTCCACGAGGCGGTTGGCCTCGACGCGGGCGCCGAGGCGGGCGGGGGCCTGGTCGGTCCAGGCCGCCCCGGCCTCGGTGGCGAGGAAGCCCTCGGCGATGGCGGTGAAGCCGGCGACCTTGATCCCGCCGTCCAGGCCCAGGCGCACGCCCCCGGCGCGCTCGGCGTCGGGCTCGCCGAAGGGCCCGTCGAGGACCGCCCCGAGGGCCACCCCCCCGCGCGGGCCGCCGCCCCGGCGGTCCACCGCGTCGGCGCCGTCGAAGCCGGCGCTGCGCCAGCCGCCGCGCAGGGCGAGGGCCGGGCCCCAGCTTCCGTCTCCGGCGGTGCGTCCCTGGAACAGGCCGGCGGCCCACTCGAGGCCCGCGGTCTTCGCGCCGGGCGCGCCGTGGGCCATGAGCCCGGTGTCGCGGCCGGCCGCGGCGGCGTCGTCGAGGATGGAGCGGTCGACGAGGGCGAGCTTGCCGCTGCTGGTCAGGTACTCGCGCAGCCAGGGCACCTTGAAGCGGCCGAGGCGCAAGCCGGCGCGCTCGCCGAGGCGCCCGTCGATCCAGGCGTCCTTGAGGCCCGGGCTGCCGCGATCCCAGGCGAATTGCAGCTTCGCGGAGGCCGCGCCGTCCATGAAGCGCCCCTTCACCGACAGGCGGACCCGCCGGGCCTCCAGGGCATCGGTCGTCGAGGCGCCGAGGGGCACGGACTGGGCGTCGACGAGCGTGTCCGAGGCGCGGAAGGCGTCGTGGGTGTAGCGCGCCTGCACCCGCCCCCCGAAGCGCAGCTCGTTCGCCCCGCCGGCGTCGGCGACGGCGAAGCCGTCCTCCCGCACCGGCGCGGCACGGGCGGCGAGGGGGAGCGCGAGGATCGGGACGAGGGCGCGGCGCATGACCACCTCCGCGCCCACCATCACCTCCCCGTGTGACGGGACCGTTGCGCGCCGGTGACATCTCGGGGCCGCCGGCGGGCCTACCGGGCCCGGGGCAGCTCGAACCAGAAGACGGCCCCCCGCGGGCGGTTGGGCTCCATGCCGACGCGGCCGCCCATCGCCTCGACGAGGTGGCGGACGATGGCGAGGCCGAGGCCGGTGCCGCCCATCGCCCGGGACCGCCCCGGGTCGACCCGGTAGAAGCGCTCGAACAGGCGGCGGCGGTGGGCGGCGGGTACGCCGGGGCCGAGGTCGCGCACCTCGACGCGCACCCGGCTCCCCGGAGGCTCCCCGGCGGGGCGGGCGGTCACGGTGACGGGCCCGGCCTCGCCGGCGTAGCGGCAGGCGTTCTCGAGCAGGTTGCGGAGCACGCGCTCGAGGGCCGCCCGGTCGGCCCGCGCGGCGAGGTCGCCGGGGATCTCGGCGCGCAGCCTCACCTCGGCGCAGGCGGGCACCTCGACGGCGGCGAGGGCCTCGGCGAGGGGCACGGCCTCGGCGCGCAGGGGCCAGGCCCCGGCCTCCAGCCGCGAGAGCCGGAGGAGGTCGTCGACGAGGTCGCCGAGGCGCACGGCGCTTCGGAGGATCGCCCCGCTGAAGCGCCGGGCGGTGTCGGGGTCGTCGAGGGCGCCGTCCACCAGGGCCTCGGCGTTGGCGCGAATCGCGCCGATGGGGGTGCGAAGCTCGTGGGAGACGTGGGCGGCGAAGTCCTGGCGCACGGTCTCGAGGCGGCGCAGGTCGGTGAGGTCCTGCACGAGCAGCACGGTTCCGCCGCCGGGCAGGGGGGCGGCCGAGGCGAGGAGCCGGGCGAGGAGGCCGTCGGGGCGCGGGCGCTCGAGCTCGGCCGAGGCCCGCCCCTCGCGGCCGGCCCGGCGCACCAGGGCGTCGAGCTCGGCGAGCGGCCCGGCTTCGAGCAGGGTGCGGCCCTCGGGCGCGCGGGTGAGGCCGAGGAGGCGGCGGGCGGCGGGGTTGGCGCGGCGCACCCGACCCTCGCCGTCGAGGACGAGGACGCCGGCGGGCACCGCCGCCACCAGCGCGGCGAGGCGCGCGTCGGCGGCCTCCCGGGCGCGCTCCAGCGCCTCGACCCGCTCGGCCCGGGCGCGCATCGCCGCGGCGAGGGCGTCGGCCCGCGGCGGGGCCTCTCCCGGAAGCGCCCGGGCGAGGCGGCGCAGGGTCGCGGCGCGGCCGAGGCGCCACCCGGCCGCCGCCGCCAGGGCCACCAGGAGCGCCGCCCCGGCGGCGAGGGCCCCGCTCACCGGCCGCCCGGATCGTCGGCGAAGCGGTAGCCCACCCCGCGGACGGTCTCGATGAGGTCGGCGGCGGGACCGAGCTTCTTGCGGAGGCGTCGCACGTGGGCGTCGACGGTGCGCGTCGTCACCGTGGGCGCCATCTCCCAGACGTCCTCGAGGAGCCGCTCCCGGCTCTGCACCCGCCCGCGCCGCTGGGCGAGGGTGCGGAGCAGGCGGAACTCGAGCGCCGTCAGCGCCACCTCCTCGCCCGCCACCCAGGCCCGGTGGCCGGCGAGGTCGAGCTCCAGCGGTCCCCGGCGCAGGCGGCCCGCGGCCTCGGCGGGGCCGCCGGCTCCCACCCGCCGCAGCACCGCGCGCACCCGCAGCACGAGCTCCCGCGTGCTGAAGGGCTTGACCACGTAGTCGTCCGCCCCCATCTCGAAGCCGATGATGCGGTCGATCTCCTCGCCCCGGGCCGTCAGCATGATCACCGGCACCGCCGCGCCCTCGGGGCTGGCCCGCAGCCGCCGGAACACCTCGGTGCCGGGCATGTCCGGCAGCATGAGGTCGAGGAGGACGAGGTCGGGGCGCGGGTCCGCCGCGGCGCGGCGCAGGGCCTCGGCGCCGGTGCCGGCCGAGGCGGTGCGAAAGCCCTCGCGGCGGAAGGCGAACTCCAGCGGACCCACCAGGTCGGCCTCGTCGTCGACGATGAGGATCAGCTCGGCCATGGCGGGGGCATCCTACCCCGCCCGCGCCGGGCGGGCGGGGCGGGCGTTCAGTCCACCGGCTCGAAGCGACCCTGGAA
>WGAH01000590.1 GCA_015489145.1 Deltaproteobacteria bacterium | reverse complement strand
GGCTGGCGCCGCAGGCCATGAGGCCCAGCAGGTCGCCCTGCTCGGCCCAGGTGCGCCCGGCGGCGGCGGTGGCGGCGAGGACGGCGACGGGCAGGCCGGCCGCCAGGGCGGCGGGGGCCATGCCGGCGAGGATCGCCAGGGCGCCGCCGGGCGGGGGCGCCACCGGGGCGCCGGCGAGCACGCGGGCGGCGGCCAGCGTGGAACCGAGCCCGAGGGAGGCGGCGAGAACCCAGGCGGCGGCCGGCCATCCGTCCCGGAGCAGGGCGAGGTGCAGGCGGCGCGCAGCGGGCATGGGCGGGACCGGTTGACGGATCGGGGCAGGGGCCTATAATGCGCGAGCCTCGCGAGCAGGCGCGCCGCGCGGGATCGTCGGGGGCGCGCCCGGGCGAGGTTCAGCCACCGGCCGCGATGGCCGGGCAACCACCAGGGAGTTGCAGGATGGAGTTCAAGGTCGGGGAGAAGGCCTGCTACCCGGCGCGCGGGGTGGGCGTCATCCAGGCGATCGAGACGTTCGACTTCGAGGGTACGCGGCAGACGGTCTACGTGCTCAAGATCCTCGACAACGGCGCCACGATCCGCGTCCCCATCCAGAACGCGAGCGCGCTCGGAATGCGGCCGGTGATCAACCCGGAGCAGGTCGACAAGATCTACGCGGTGCTCAAGGACCGCGACGTCCCGGCGGACAACCAGACCTGGAACCGGCGCTACCGCGAGTACCAGAACAAGATCCAGACCGGCGACCTCATCGAGGTGGCGAAGGTCCTGCGGGACCTCGCGCTGCTCCGCAAGGAGAAGAACCTCTCCTTCGGCGAGCGCAAGATGTTCGACCAGGCCCGCTCGCTGCTGGTGCAGGAGGTCTCCGTCGCCCTCGACGAGGACGAGAAGGTCGTCGAGAAGAAGATCGAAGAGCTGTTCAACGCCTGACGGGCGAGGTTTCCCCTGACCGCACCCCGCCTCCGCATGGCCTTCGTCCCGGGCGAGCCCCTCGACCTGGGGCGGGCCCGGCGTGGGCTGGTCGGGGCCTTGTGGGCCTGGTCGGCGGGCGGGCGGGTGGTGGCCTCCACCGACCACCGGCCCGCCCTCGAGGACCTCGAGTGGTTCGGCATCGAGCCCGACGCGATGATGAGCGCCGCCCGGGCCGACCGCTACGCCCCCGTGCTGGAGGCCCTCGTCGAGAGCGGCGCCGCCTACCCGTGCTTCTGCTCCACCAGCGAGATGCGGGAGATGCGGCCGGCGCCCCCCGGGTCCTTCGAGGCCCAGGTCTACGACGGGCGGTGCAGCCGGCTGAGCGAGGCCGACCGGAAGGCCCTCAAGAAGGCTGGGCGAAAGCCGGTGATCCGGCTGCGTTCCCCCGGGGGGCGCGTCGGCCTCCCCGCCGTCCGGGGCGCGCTCGAGGCCGAGCTTCCCGGCTGGGACTTCGCGCTCACCGAGCCGGGCGGGGCGCCGCTTCCGCCCCTCGCCGGGCTGGTCGACGACCGCGAGGGCCGCGTCACCCACGCCGTCGCCACCGCGGACGAGGCGCTCACCTGGGCGATGCGCGCCGCCATCGCCGAGCGGCTGGGCTGGGCGCTGCCGCGGGTGCTGGTCATCCCCCCCTGGCCCGCCCCGGCGGCGAGCCTGGCCATCGCCGAGCTGCGGGACGCCGGCTTCCACCCCGGCGCCCTTCGGAGCGCGGCCCTCGGCGGCGGCGAGGGGAGCGCCCGGCCGGCCGAGGAGCTCGCCGAGGACTTCGATCCCCTCGCCGTCCCGGAGCCCGACCCGGCCCTCGACCTCGCCGCGCTGCGGGCGCTGAACGCCCGGGTGCTCCGAGGGCTCGACGAGATCGAGCAGGTCGAGGTGCTCGTCGGCTACCTCACCCGGCGCGGCCACCCGATTTCCGAGCGCGAGGGCGCCTGGCAGCGGCGGTTCGCGCGGGCGGTGCTGCCCTCGGTCGAGGTGCTGCGCGAGGTGGAGCCGCTGGCGGCGATCCTCCTCGCCCCCACCGTCGACTACGACGGCGCGGCGACGGCGATGCTGCGACGGCCGGCGGCGCGGGAGGCCATCGAGCTGTTCGCCTCGCTGCTGCCCGAGGAGGGCGCCGACGTGGCGGCCTGGCGGGCGGCGATCCAGCGCCTCCGGCGCGAGTCCCGGTCGCCGGGGCGGGCGCTGGCGGTGCTGCGGGCGGCGCTGACCGGGCAGCGCGAGGGGCCGTCGCTGGCGACCATCGCCGCGCTTCTCGGCCGCGAGGCCTGCCGGCAGCGCCTCGACAAGGCGCGGCGCTACGCCGGCTCCTGACGCGGGGGCTCGGGGAGCGGTTAGGGAGGCCTCTCCCCGAGGAGGCCCCATGCCGCAGGAGCTGCGCGTCTACAACACGCTCACCCGCAAGCTCGAGCCCTTCCGCCCCGCCGAGCCCGGCCGCGTCCGCATGTACGTGTGCGGCATGACGGTCTACGACTACTGCCACATCGGCCACGCCCGGGCCATGATCACCTTCGACGTGGTGGTGCGCTGGCTGCGCGAGACCGGCCTCGACGTGACCTACGTCCGCAACTACACCGACGTGGACGACAAGATCATCGCCCGCGCCGCCGAGGCCGGCGAGGACCCGCTGGCGCTGTCGGCCCGGTTCATCGAGGCCCTCGACGAGGACGTGGGGCGGCTCGGCCTGCTCACGCCCACCCACCAGCCCAAGGTCAGCGAGCACATCGACGACATCATCGCGCTGGTCGAGCGCATCGTCGAGCGGGGCCACGGCTACGTCGTGCCGGCCGCCGAGGGCGCCGAGGGCCACGACGTGTTCTTCTCGGTGCGGAGCTTCCCGCGCTACGGGCAGCTCTCGGGCAAGAACCTCGACGACCAGCGGGCCGGCGAGCGGGTCGACGTCGACCCCCGCAAGCGCGATCCCGCCGACTTCGCCCTCTGGAAGGCCGCCCGCCCCGGCGAGCCCTCGTGGCCCTCGCCGTGGGGGCCGGGGCGTCCGGGCTGGCACATCGAGTGCTCGGCGATGTCGATGCGCTACCTCGGCGAGTCCTTCGACATCCACGGCGGCGGCATCGACCTCGTCTTCCCGCACCACGAAAACGAGATCGCCCAGAGCGAGAGCGGCACCGGGGTCCACCCCTTCGCCCACTACTGGATGCACAACGGCCACCTGACGATGGCCCACGAGAAGATGAGCAAGTCGCTGGGCAACATCGTGCGGATTCGCGACATCCTGGACGAGGTGCCCGCCGAGGCCCTGCGCCTGCTCTACGTCGAGACCCACTACCGCAGCCCCCTGCCCTATTCCTCCGCGCGTCTCGTCGAGGCGATGGCGGCCCTCGACCGGCTCTACCACGCCCGCGAGGTGCTCGCGGAGATGGCGAGCCGTCCGCCGGCGGCCTCGGCCGAGGAGCTGGTGCGCGACCTCGGCGAGCCGGCCGCGCAGCTCCACGAGCTCGCGAGCCGCTTCCCCGAGCGCTTCGCCGAGGCGATGAACGAGGACTTCAACACCTCCCGCGCGGTGGCCCTGGTCTACGACCTCACCCGGGCGGTCAACCGCTTCGGCAACAACAAGAAGTGGCGCAAGCGGTCGGCGGCCCTGGCCGAGCCGGCGCTGGCGGCCTTCGACCTGGCCGGCCGGGTGCTGGGCATCGGCGCGCTGGAGCCCGAGGACTGGTTCCGGCAGGTGCGCGAGCGGCGCCTGCGGGCGATGGGGCGCAGCGAGGCCGAGGTGCAGGCGCTGGTCGACGCCCGGGTCGAGGCCCGCAAGGCCCGCGACTGGGCGAGGGCCGACGCGATTCGCGAGGAGCTGGCCGAGCTGGGCGTGGTGCTGATGGACACCGCCGACGGCACCCGCTGGCGCATGCGCGTCGGGTAGGCGCGGCAGGCCGAACACGACGCCGGGGGGCGCGCGGCCCCCCGGTCGTGCTCCGCCGCCGGGCGGCGGGGTCTACTCGATGCGGACGGCGGCGCAGGACACGGCGGTCTCGGTCTTGCCGTCGCAGGTGGTGTGGCGCACGAAGGTGATCGTCTCGCCCTGCGGGGTGGCGCTCGGCTCGTCGAACTTGAGGGCGACGTGCCAGCGCAGCTCCTTCTTGCGCTTGTTCTCGACGATCTCGGGCTTCAGGCCCTTCTTGTAGGGCTTCGCGTTGATCCACACGTCGAAGCTGTTGTCGCAGCCTTCCTTGTACTCGCGGCCGTCCTTGGCGAGGTACCAGACGTGGAACTCCTGGCCGGGCTGGTAGTGCGCCATGTGCCCGATGCGGTCCGGGTCCTTGGGGTAGTCGGCCTCGGGCCGGGCGATGAGGTCCTCGCGGTTCTCGCAGTGCTCCCACAGCAGCTCGCCCTGGTCGTTCTTGACGAAGGGGTTGGTGCCGACGGGGTTGGAGTCCTCGACCCGCTTGCCGTTGTAGATCGTCATGTAGTTGTCGGTGACGCGCAGCCAGCAGTGGCGCTTGTCGATCTTGGCGTAGAACAGGCCCTGGAGCTTGTTGCCGAGGTTGTTGTTCTGGAAGACGAACTTCTTCCACTTCTCGGGGTCGTCCTTGAAGCGGTTGATGACCTCCTGGGCCTTCTTCCAGCCCTCGTCGAACTGCGCCTGGGTGACGTCGGGGTCGATCTTCTTGATGTCCTCGTAGGTGCAGGTCTCCTTGCCGCCGGCGACGAAGGCCTGGCACCAGTCCTTGACCTTGGGCTCCTCCTTGCAGGTCAGCTCGTCGCCCGCCTCGTTCACCTTGCAGTTGTAGGTGTACATGTCGGAGACGCTGGCGACGTTGTACTTGAGCTTGTACTGCCCGTCCTCCATGTAGAACTTCGCGCGGGCGCTCGGGTCGGGCTTCTCGGTGTCGGCGTCGATGGCCTTGAGCATCACCCACTCGGTGCCGGCGAGCTTGTCGAGGGAGAGGTCGCAGTCGGCGGCCTTGGGCTGGCCCACCACGAAGCCGCTCTTCTTCTCCTCGCAGGCGGTCAGGCCCAGGGCCAGGGCGGTCGCGCCCAGCAACATCCACGCATGCGCCTTCATCGTGATCTCCTCTTGGCCGCGAGCCGGCCCGGCGGGTGGCTCGGAGGGTTCGTTCAGGGACTCGAGGGTGGGCGAGGGTATCACGTCGCGGTAGGGCTCCGCTCGCCGCCGGGCCTGTCCCGGCGCAGCATCGCGGGCGGTCCGGCGGGGCGCCCGCGGCGACGGAGGTGATCCCGTGGCGTCCCCGATCCTGCTCGCGACGCGCAACGCCCACAAGCTCGCCGAGGTGCGGGCGATCCTCGAGCCCCTCCGCCGCCAGGCCGAGGGGCTCGACGCCTGGCCCGACCTGCCCGACGCCCCCGAGCCGGGCGAGACCTTCGAGGAAAACGCCCT
>WGAH01000589.1 GCA_015489145.1 Deltaproteobacteria bacterium | reverse complement strand
CTCCCGAAGCCCGCAGGTGAAGGCGTAGCCCGCCGCGAGCTGCGTGAACCGCGCGTCGACCGGCGGGTCGGATTGGCCCCACTGGTCGCCGCCCCAGCACACCGCCCGACCCTCGGCGTCGAGGGCACAGCCGTGGAACGGCCCCAGCACCACGTCGTGGTAGCCCTCGCCGGCCGGCACGTGGTCCATCGTCCACTCGTCGAAGGGGCCCCAGCAGTCGATGCGCCCCGCCTCGGTCACGGCGCAGTTCGTGCCGCTCACCGCCACCTCGACGTAACGCCCATCCGGCGGGTCGAGGCCGACGTAGTCCGGGTAGCCCCAGCAGAACAGGGCCTGGGAACGGGTGAGGCCGCAGACGTAGACGTCGTTCGGCGCGAGGGCGGTGAACACCACCCCCTGGGGCGCCTGGCGATACAACGCGCGATTCCCCCAGCAGTAGGCCGTGCCGTCCTCGCGCAGGCCGCACACCTGGTTGAAGCCGCCGAACACGCGCACGAAGCGCTCGAAGTCCACCTCCATGTCGCCGTACAACGCCATCTCGTCGCCACCCCAGCACCGCACCCGACCCCGCGGGTTCAAGCCGCACACCACGTCGGTGCCCACCGCGACGTCCGTCCAGGTGCCCCGCGGCACCTCCTCGACGGCGAACCCCGCGGCAGGGCCATGGTCCACCACCGCGCAGTCCAGGGAACCGTCCTCGTGAAGCAGGCAGGCGGTGTGCCTGCTGCCCACCAGCCGCTCCGACACCTCGGGGGCGCAGGCGCCGAGCACGAAGGCAGCCCCCGCCCACCCGAGGGCGGACGGGGGATGCGAAAGGGCGCTATTCCGCCGGCAGGACACGGGTGCCCGTCTCGCAGACGTCGACGCCATCGCGCTGCATGCGGGTGATCTCCACCGTGGCGGACTGCTCGTCCCAGCTTCGCAGCACGCCATCGACTTCGTACACGCCGTGGTGCAGGCTGAAGCCCAGGCCCCCGTCGCCCGTCGGCCAGGTCTTCGACCCCTTCGCCAGGCTCGCGTTGCCGTACAGCTCGACGCGCACGCGCTCGCCCTGGCCGAGCACCCGGAACACGAACTGCTGGTCGGCCGCCGGGCAGCCGAGATCCTGCGGCTGGAACACGTAGCCGTGGTCGGTGTCGAGGTCGGAGGGCGTGGTGCCACACTCCCAGCTCATGTCGACCATCCACCCGTCGAGGGCCGCGAGATCGGCGTCCTCCACCACGAACACCGGGTAGCCCCCCACCGTGCCGCTCGCGAAGGCGTTGTGCGCCGCCACCGGAACCGCGTCGTCCGGCCGGGCGAGCCGGTCGTCCGCGCCCCACACGATGTCCCGGCCGGGGAGCATCATGTGCAGCAGCCCGGGGTCGCCCTCGACCACGTCGATGCTGCGCACCCAGGCGGCGTTCGTCATCGTGCCCGTGCCGTCGACGAGCAGCGGCAGCAGCGAGAGGTGCTCCAGCCCGTCGCCGTCGCGATCGCCCCGGTACAAGCCCTGGAGCAGGAACCGACCTGAACCCGGCACGCACTGGTGGTCCATGTCGACGTCGGCGCTGCGGCTCGTCACCTGGGCGGTCACGAGGGCGAGTTGCAGCTTGTTGTACTTGCCGCACAGGCCGTTCGTGGCGGCGTCGGAGTCGAGGATGTCCACCCGGTAGGTACCGACGCAGGCGTTCACCTCGCCGCAGGGATCGCCGCTGGAGTGGGCCGTGCCGCAGTCCAGGAAGCTGCCCCCGCCCCCCGTCGTGTACCAGTCGATGGAGCCCGAGCCCGCGCTGGGCGACCGGTAGCTCGTCGCGCCATCGCAGCGGCTGTTGGTGCGCTCCGCCTTCACGGAGTTGCTCGGCGGCGTGGCCGATCCATCATACCCCTGGACCTGGTAGTTGTCGATCTTGACGTTCTCGAGGTCCTCGCCCCAGTCGCCATCGTCGAGCGCGAAGCACGCGTCGGTACCGTTCGGCGCCACGCTGGTCATCGGGAGTGCAGAATCGAGATCCAGCTCACTGCCCGCCTTGGGGTCGAGATCACAGCCCGCGGCGATCACCGAGAGAGAGAGAGAACAGCTTTCACGTTTCACCTCCACCGGGGCCCACCGGGCGCCCGGATCCTCGAAGCCGGCCAGGCGACCGGCGAACCGGAGGCTACTGCGGCACGCCACTCGGCGCAAGTCCATCGCCCGCCGCCAAGCCCGCGTATGCCGCCATCCACGACGAAGCGCTCATCGCAAACCCCGTCACCGCCGCCATCCCCGGCGGCGCCTCCTCCACGGCCCGGCGGTTGTCCCAAGCTGGGACGGGCGCCGCTCCACCGCCCCTCCGCGCCGATGCCGGCCGGAGGCCCGCGCTCCTCGGGCCGGCATCGGCGCGGAGGGGCGGTGGAGCGGCGCCCGTCCCAGCTTGGGACAACCGCCGGGCCGTGGAGGAGGCGCCGCCGG
>WGAH01000588.1 GCA_015489145.1 Deltaproteobacteria bacterium | reverse complement strand
GCCCAGGAGGTGGAGCGGTAGACGCGGCGGGATGCCGCGTCGGCCATCCCGGTCAGCGCTCCCCGAAGCGCAGCGTCCAGGCCCCGCCTCCGGCGGGCACGAGGAAGGCCCGGTCGGGGCCCGGCTCCCAGGTCGCCTGGCCGTGATCGCCCAGCACGACGAGCTTGGCGTTGACCACCGTGCCCGCCGGCACCGTGAAGCTCGCGCCCTCCTCGGGGATCTCCAGCCCCTCGTGCGGGTTCCAGGCCCCGAGTTCCGGGCCCGCCCCCGCGAGCACCACCCGTCCCGGCGGCGCCCCCTCGGCCCGCACGGTCACCGTCGCCGCCTCCGGGTGGGCGAGGCGGTCGGCCAGGGCCGCGAATCCCCCGGCCTCGTCGGCCCGCAGGATCACCACCTCCAGCGAGCGCGGCTCGGCGAAGACCCGCCCCTTCGTCTCGCCGAGGAACCAGGGCTCCTCGAAGGTGCTCACGCTGATCCCCTCGCGCTCGGGGGCGCTCAGGATGCGGACGACGTGGGCGGCGCCCCACACCTCGTCGGGGAGCTGCTCCATGACGCGCTCCCGACCGCGGTTCACGACGATGACCGCCGCCTCGTCGGGGGTGGCCCGCAGGAAGGTGGCGTGGGTGTCGGACAGCGACAGCACGCCCGTGCGCCCGGCGCGCAGGGCGGGATGCAGCTCGCGCAGCTCCTGCAGGCCGGGGATCGGCGTCTCGTAGCCGGCCGGGTGCGGCGCGTCCCAGGGCATGTCGCCGCGGTTGGCGGGCTCCTCGGCCCCCATCATCAGGGCCTCGGTGCCGTAGGTGATCGTCGGGATGCCGCGCGTGGCGAACAGGAAGGCGAGGGCCTGGTCGACCCGGTGGGGCAGGCCCCCGCACTCCTCGATGATGCGCGGCAGGTCGTGGTTGTCGAGGAAGGTGAGGAGCTGGTTCGGGTCGGGGTAGAGCCGGTCGAGCGACAGGGTGCCCGCCAGCCGCCCCACCGGCTCGTCGCGGCAGAAGACGTCCACCATGGCGTAGCGCAGCGGGAAGTCGAACATCGCGTCGAAGTGCCCCGCCCGCCAGGTGCCCGCCAGCCGGCTGGCCCCGCCGTCGAAGTCCTCGCCCACCGTCCAGAAGCCGCCGTCGAAGGCCGCGTCCAGGGCGTCGTTGAGGTCGGCCAGGAACCCGATGGGCATGTGCCGCACCGCGTCGATGCGGTAGCCGTCCACGCCGGATCGCCGCGCCCGCTCCACCGCCGCGTCGACGAGGTACGCCGCCACCTCGGGCTTCTCCTGCGCGAGGTCCGGCAGGCCGTGCACCTGCCGGTTCACCCGCTGCTCCGGGTCGTCCCAGTCCTCGATGTCCACCGCCGGGTGGAACCAGTCGGGGTGCTCGGCGCGCAGGGGCGCGTCGTAGTCGGTGTGGTTGAGCACGAGGTCGAGGACCAGGCGCATCCCCCGCTCGTGCAGCGCCCGGGACAGCTCGCGCAGCGCCGCCTCGCCGCCGAAGCGCGGCTCGATGCGCGTGAGGTCGCGCACCCAGTAGCCGTGGTAGGCCCCCCAGCGGCCGATGGGCTCGGCGCGCGTCGCGAACACCGGGCTCAGCCAGACCGTGCGGACGCCGAGGGCCTCGAGGTGGTCGAGGTGCGCGATCACGCCCTGGATGTCGCCGCCGTGGAAGGCCATCGGGTCGTCCGGGTCCACCGCGCCGTCGTTTTCCGGGTCGCCGTTCGCGAAGCGGTCGACGAGCACGAAGTAGACGAGGTCCGCCTCCTCGGCGCCGGCGGGCCGCCAGTCGCGGGCCGGGGCCTTGGGACCGCAGCCGGCCAGCGCCGCCGCCAGGACCGCCGCGCCGCCCCTCATCGCGCATCCCCTCATCGCAGGGCGCCCAGGTACTCGTCGAGGAGGAAGCCGAGGTTGCGCTCGATGGCGGGCCCCGCGGCCTCCAGGGCCTCGGCCTCGCGCTCGTGGTCGAACAGCAGGAAGACCGGCACCCGGAACTCGCTGACCAGCGCCTCGGCCGGGCGGTTCGCCGGCGCCAGGGTGAGGGTGACCGACACCAGCCAGCGGTAGCGGCCCGCGAGCTGGTCGGCGAAGGCGGCGTCGGCCTCGATCATCAGCAGGATCGGCGCCCCGTCGGCGTGCTCGGCCATCCAGGCGAGGCGCTGGGAGCCGACCCGGCGGGCGGTGAAGGCCTCGGCCGCGCCGGGCACCGGGCGCGCCAGCAGGTCGCGGGCGGCGAGCTGTTCCGAGAGCCGCGCCGCCACCGCGTCGGGGAGCGGCCGGGCCGCGGTGTCCTGCGCCCCGACGAGGATGCCGGCCAGGGCCACCTCCGTCGCCTCGGGGGCGCGCAGGAGATCGGGCCGGTGGGGGGCGCAGCCGACGACGAGCATCGCCACGAGGGCGAGCAGGGAGAGGAGCAGGAATCGCCGCATCAGAACCACGCCTCCGTCTCGAGGGCCAGCACGTGGTGCCAGTGCTGCTCGATGTTGCCGAACTCGTTGTACTGGTCGATGTCCTCGACGAAGCTGTTGCCGAAGGCGTTGTTCTGGTTGGAATACTGCACGCCGTAGAGCAGCCTGAGCGAGGGGCGCACGTAGACGCCGGGCCCGAGCGGGTTGAGCACGATGCCCGTCTTGCCCTGCCAGGTGTTGCGCGTGTCGGTGTCGCCGTACTCGAGGCCCAGGGTGTCGGGCAGCCCGCCGGTGTTGGCGAAGATCGAGTCGGCGTGTTCCCGGTAGGCGTTGCCGTTGCGCGAATGTTCCCGCGCCACGCTCGACTCGACGAGCCAGTGGACCGTGTCGCTCATGTAGGCCTGCAGGCGCAGCACCGTCGAGGCGTAGGTGCGGTCGTCGTCGGTGGGCACGATGTCGTTGTCGCCGTCGCGGTGGTCGCCGTACAGCGCCCCCCACACGGCGTCGAGACGCCCGGGCCACAGGGTGAGCTGCATCTCGTTGCCCACCGTGAGCACCGTGCGCTCGTCGGTGAGCCCCTCGACGTAGATCGTGTACGTCTCGCCCTGGTAGGTCTCGGTGGTGAAGTTGTCGGGGTGCTTCAGCTCGTAGCTGACGAACAGGTTGTTCCAGCGAAGGGGCCCGAGGTCGCCGAAGCCGAGGTAGCCCACCGCCTTCCAGCTCATCGCGTCGGTGGCGACCGGGTCGGGGAACTCCGCCTCGCGGTTGGGGTTCTCCTCGAGGTAGCGTTCCACCACCTGCCCGCGCACCCAGTCTTCGTAGTCGACCCCGGGCGTGACGTGGGGGGCGAAGCGGTTGCCGGGCACCCTGGGCTCGTAGCGCACCATGCCGCCGCCGCCGACCTCGAGGTGGCCGCCGGCGCGCAGGCGCAAGAGGCCGCCGGGGGTGAGCACCGTGTCGTAGGCGTTCCGGCGCAGGTACCAGCCCGAGTCGCCGAAGCCGAGCAGGAGCTGCACGGGGCCCTGGTCGTAGAGGCCCGACAGGCCGACGGTGCCGTAGAAGATCTCGGCCGGGCGCATGTCGTAGAGGCCGAGGTCGCCCATGTAGGTGTCGAGGGTGCCCACCTGCCAGGTCACGTGGTCGAGGAGCGTGTTGCCCGCCTGCACGTAGGCCCGGCTCAGGCGCAGGTTCGCCAGCCCGCCGTTGCCGCCGTCGGCCCCCTGGATGCTGCCGCCCTCGACGCGGAAGTGCAGGGAGGTCCACGGCGCCGGCCGGAGGGGCTGCCGTTCGAGCACGTCGACGCTCAGGTCGAGCATCGCGTAGGGGCCCTCGTTGAGCAGCCGCCCGTAGAGGTTCCAGTAGCCCAGCCGCCCGTCGCCGCCCTGGAAGTCGGGGCGGGTGCCGACGCGCAGGTAGCCGCCGACGTCGGCCCGTCCGGCCCGCGCCTCGCCCGTCGAGAACGCCGCCGCGAGCAGGGCCGCGGCGAGGGTCGCCGCCCGGAGGCGCGGTTCCGCCGTCGTCCGCATGCTACTGCTCCTCCAGGATGACGATGGAATTGGCCTTGGCGGTGTAGGTGCCGCCCTGCACGACCACCGGCTCGTCGAGGGTGGCGTTGGCCGACGCGTAGGGGTTCTCGGTGGGGTTGTCGTCGAACCAGCCGCCGCTCTCGTCGGGATTGCCCGGTGTGTCGTAGTAGGCCTGGGTGTCGACCACCCGCCCCCAGGTGCGCCCCTCCGGCAGGGTGAAGGTCACGTCCGAGGACTCCATGTTGATCAGGATGTAGAGCTCCGGGTAGCCGCCCCAGTTGCCGTCGTCGTAGTAGTGGATCGCGAGGTGACGGTTGCTCCAGTCGGTCTTGTCGGCGTTGCCGGCGTCCTTCCAGGCCAGCGGCATGCCGGCGCCGTAGTCGACGGGCGACAGGGCGTAGGCGTGTTCCCGCCGGAAGCGGATCAGCTTCCGCACGAAGTCGTGCATCCGGTAGCGCTGCCACTCGTAGCTCGACCGCCACTCGCCCCAGCGGAACCAGTTCCACTCGTTGTCGCCCGAGTCGGTGTAGGCGTTGTTGTTGCCGTACTGCGTGCGGAGCCACTCGTCGCCGCCGAGAACCAGCGGCGTGCCGTGGGCGATGAACATCGCGGTGAACAGGTTTCGCATCGCCTGCCGCTTGAGCGCCTCGTCGCCCCAGTTGAAGGAACGGTTGTTCTCCTCGCCCGACTGGTCGTCGCACCAGACGCTCATCGGGTCGGTGCAGCAGATCGGGTTGACGAGGCCGCAACCGTTCTGCGGGTCCTCGAAGCTCACGAGGTCGTACATCGTGAAGCCGTCGTGGACGGTGACGAAGTTCACCGAGTGCCAGGGCTTGCGGCCGTTCCACGAGAACACCGCCTCGGAGCCGGTCAGCGTGCCGCCGCCGTCCACGGCCACCTCGGTGGAGGACAGCGTCCACAGGTCGGTGTCCGGGTCGTCGCCCACGCAGGTCATGCCCGAGTCGGACCAGTTGCAGTCGTTGACGAAGGCCCGCCACCAGTCGCGGAAGTAGCCGTTCCACTCCGCCCAGGCGTAGCCCTCCTCGGCGCCCTGGCCCTCCTCGGCCGCGGGAAAGCCGCCCATGTGCGAGCCGGAGAGCGCCCAGGGCTCCGCGACGAGGCGGACGTGGTATTCCTGGAGAATCGGGTCGTCCACGATGTCGTTGAGAAGGGTGCCCTCGCTCGAGAAGCCGTCGGGATCGCCGTCGGGGGCGCCGAGCACGCTGGCGAGGTCGAAGCGGAAGCCGTCGACGTGGAGCTGTTCGACCATGAAGTGCAGGCTGTCGAGGACCAGGCGCTTCATCGGCGCGTAGTTGGCGCGGGTCTGGTTTCCGACGCCCGTGCCGTTGTGGTAGCCCTGGTTGCCGTCGTCGAGCACGTACCAGGCGGCGTTGTCGAGGCCCCGGTAGCTGTAGAGTCCGGCGACTTCCTTGGGATCGAAGTTCACCTCCTCGGCGTCCGACCAGTCGTCCTCCTGGAAGTAGAGGCGCTGGCGCCACAGGCCGCCCTCGCCGGTGTGGTTGTAGACCACGTCGAGCATCACCTCGATGCCGTGCTGGTGGAGCTGGTCCACCATCCACCGGAACTCGTCGAGGACGCGCTCGACCTCGCCGGTGGACTGCCAGTCGGCGGACAGCGTGTGCTCGGGCGCGAAGAAGTCGAGGGTGTTGTAACCCCAGTAACCGCCGTCGAGCGGCTTTTCGTGGACGGGCATCAGGTAGAGCACGTTGACGCCGAGGTCGGCGAGGTAGGGCGCCATCTCGCCGATGCCCCGGAAGGTGCCCGGGTGCTCGACGCCGCTGGCCGGGTTGCGGGTGAAGCCCTTGGGGTGGGCCTCGTAGATCACCAGCTCGTTCCAGTCGTGGCCCTCGTGCTCGCCGGAGCGCCGGGCCTCGCGCCAGGCCTTCTCGGCCTCGCTCCAGGGGTAGTCGTCCTCGGCCTCGTAGCGGTCCTCGTCGAGGATGACCGTCTTGGAGGCGCTCTGGTAGGTGGACTGGTAGCGGTTGGGGCCGCTGGCGGGACTGCCGCCGCTCCAGTCGAAGTCGCGGTGGATCGCCTTGCCCCAGGGGTCGTAGAGGAGCTTGTTCGGGTTGAAGCGGTTGCCGTCGGCGTCGACGTCGGCGATGAAGCCCACGGTGGAGCCCGGGTAGAAGTCCTCGTCGTAGGGCCAGTTCGGGCCCCAGGCGATGTAGCCGTAGGTCTGCCCGACGCCGATGCCCTCGACGTAGATGTTCCACAGGCCGCCGCCGTGGTCGACCAGCGGCACCTGCCAGGTCGGCAGGTCGCTCTCGGGGTCGTCGAACAACAGCAGCTCGACGCGCTCGGCGTCCTCGCTGTAGACGGTGAAGTTCACGCCGCGGTCGACGACGGTGGGGCCCAACGTGTCGAAGGCCTCGACCTCCTCCCAGGACAGGGAGGGGGCGATCTCGGCGGTGGCGTACAGGCGGGTGTAGTCCTCGCTGGCGCAGGCGGCGGCGAGGCCCGCGAGCAGCGCCGGGGCGAGGCGCCCTCGCTCGGCGGGCCGGCGGGCGTCGGTCCCTCGCGGAATGGGGGCCATGGGGGTCTCCAGGTCCGGGTCGGAGGAGGCGGCGGGAGGCCGGTCGCCGCATCGTAACCCTGAGCCGAGCGACGCGGGTCGGCCCCGGGTTAGCGGTGAGCATGATCCGCGTCGCCCTGTTCCTCCTCGCCGGCTGCGCCCGCACCGGCGCCCCCGAGGCGGCGGCCCGCCCCGACGAGGCCGACCGCGCCCTCGATCCCATCGAGGCCTGGCTCGTGGACGCCGCTCCCGCCGACGCCCCCATGCGGCTGGTCACCGACGAGACCGAGGCGGGGCGGACCCTGCTGCACACGCCCAGCCGGCCGGTCGACCCGGCCGACCCCCGGGTGGCCCGGCTCGTGGAGCGCATGCGGGCCACCCTGGCGCGCGAGAAGGGGGTCGGCATCGCCGCCCCGCAGGTGGGGGTGCTGCGGCGGGTGGTCCTGGTCCAGCGCCTCGACCGGGAGGGCGAGCCGGTGGAGGCCTGGCTCAACCCGGCGATCACCTTCCTGTCCGAGGAGACCGAGGACGGCTGGGAGGGCTGCCTCAGCGTGCCCGAGGGGCGCGGGCGGGTGCGCCGGGCGCGGTCGATCCGGGTGGCCGGCGACCCGGAGGGCGGCGGCCCCCGGGTCGAGGAGGCGGTCGAGGGCTGGACCGCCCGCATCTTCCAGCACGAGATCGACCACCTCGACGGGGTGCTGTTCACCGACCGGCTCCTCGGGGCGCGCCTGGTGGCGCCGGAGGCCTACGCCGCCCTTCGCGCCGCCTGGAAGCTCCTCGACGGCTTCGCGCCGGAGGAGCCGCCCGCCACCGCCGCCCCCGACGGCGCGCGGCCCGCCGCGGACCCGCCCTTCACGCCGGCGGCCCTGCGCCGGGCGACCCGCCCCGGCCGCCGCCTGAGCTGGCAGCTCCTCGGTCCCGACGGCCCGGTCGGGGCGCGGGTGCTCGTCTTCACCGACGCCGCCGAGGACGCGGCGGTGGTGGACGCCGTGGAGGTCGACGCCGACGGCCTCGCCGTGGCCGGTCCCGTCCGAACGCTCGTGCCCTGGGGCGATCTCGCCGCCGACCTCGCCGGCGGACGCCTGCCGGGCCTGCCCCCGCCCCCGGGCGACTGGGGGGTCCCGGCGGAGAGCGCCGGCTGGGCCGACACGCCGGCCGGCGCCTTCGACGCCCGGGTGGCCACCGCCGAGGACCCGGCCACCGGCGCCACCTGGACGCGGTGGACCGCCCGGGACCTGCCCGGCCCGCCCGTGGCCGAGGAGGTCCGCCGCGACGGGCTCCTCGCCTGGCGCGCCGAGCTGGTGGAGCAGCTTCCCGGCGGCGACTGACCCGGCGGGGGCCGGCCGGCCCGTCCCCGGGATAGGCTCGGGCTTCCGCCATGGACGCCGCGCTGCTCGACACCTCGCTGCTTCAGACCTGGACCGCGCTGGGCTGGGAAGGCTGGCTCACCCTCGCGGTGATCGCGGCGGCCACCCTCGGCATGGCGCTCGACCGCCTCGGCCCCGACCTGCTGATGTTCGCGGCGCTCAGCGTGCTGGTCGTCTTCGGCGTCGTCCCGCCCGAGGACGCGCTTCGCGGCTTCGCCAACCCCGCCGTCGCCACCATCGGCGTCCTCTTCGTCTGCGCCGCCGCCATCCAGGAGACCGGCGCGCTGACCATGCTCAGCGGGCTCGTGCTCGGCCGGGTGCGCTCCGTGCGGGCCGGCCTCGCCCGCATCTGCGTGCCGACGGCCTTCCTGTCGGGCTTCATGAACAACGCGCCCATCGTGGCGATGCTGATCCCCGTCGTCCGCTCCTGGGCGCGCGGCCAGGGGCACAACCCCTCGCGCTTCTTCATCCCCCTGTCCTACGCCGCCATGCTCGGCGGCACCTGCACCCTCGTCGGCACCTCGGCCAACCTCGTCGTCGCCGGCATGCACAGCCGCGCCGGCCTCGGCGAGCTGGGCATGTTCGACATCACCTGGGTGGGCCTGCCGATCACGGTGGTCGCCCTCGTCTTCCTGGTGCTCGCCGGGCCGCGGCTCCTCGCCGACCGCGCCGACCCGGTGGAGGCCGCCCGCGAGGCCGCCCGGGAGTACCTCGCCGAGGTGGAGGTCGCCGACGACTCGCCGCTGGTGGGGCGCAGCGTCGAGCAGGCCGGCCTCCGGCACCTGCCGGGGTTGTTCCTCGTCGAGATCCGGCGGCGCAACGGCACGGTCATCCGGCCCGTCGCCCCGGAGGACGCCCTGGCCCCCGGCGACCACCTCGTCTTCACCGGCGACGCGACGACGGTGGCCGACGTGGCGCAGCTCCCGGGCCTCGACGCCGTGCACGGCGTGTCGAGCAGCCGCCGGCGCCTCTACGAGGTGGTGATCTCCCACGCCTCGCCGCTGGTGGGCCTGACGGTGCGCGACGCCGAGTTCCGCCGGCGCTTCAACGCCGCCATCCTCGCCGTCCACCGGGCCGGCGAGCGCATCGAGGGGCGCGTCGGCGACATCGTGCTCCGGCCCGGCGACACCCTCATGCTCACGGCGGCGCCCGGCTTTCGCAAGGCCTGGGCCAACAGCACGATGTTCTACCTGGTCAGCGAGCACTCCGAGGAGGAGGCCCCCCGCTACCGCAAGGCGCCGCTGGCGCTGGCGGCGCTGGCGGCCCTGGTGCTGCTGCCGCCGCTCACCGGCATCTCGCTGCTCCAGAGCGGGATGGGGGTGCTCGTCTTCCTGCTCGGGGCGCGGGTGATCGGGGCGCGCACCGCCCGGCTGGCCGTCAACTGGCCCGTCCTCGTGCTCATCGGCTCCGCGATGGGCGTCGCGACGGCCCTCGAGAGGTCCGGGGCCGCGGCGGCGGCGGGCGAGACGCTGCTCCGCCTGGCCCTGCCCTTCGGCCCGCGCGGGGTCCTCGCGGCGGTGTGGGTGCTCGGGGCGCTGTTCGCCTCCTTCGTGTCCAACGCCGCCGGCGCCGCCCTGGTCTTCCCGGTGGCGATGCAGGCGGCGGCCGCCGCGCACCTCGACACGCGCTCGGTGGCCCTGGCCCTGGCGCTGGCCGCCTCGGCCGGCTTCGCCACGCCCATCGGCAGCAACCCGAACCTCCTCGTCTACGGCCCCGGCGGCTACCGCTACGCCGACTACGTCCGGGCGGGCCTGCCGGTGGCGCTCATCGCCTTCGCCGGCGCCATCGCGCTGCTGCCGGTGTTCTGGCCGCCCGCGGGCTGATCCCCGAGGCGGGCGCGCCTACGCGCCGAAGCGCTCGACCCAGGCGGGCTCCTTGAAGCCGATGAGCACCGGCTCGCCGTCGACCTCGACCACCGGGCGCTTGATCAGCATCGGGTCGGCCTGCAGGGCCGCCAGCCACTTCTCGTCGGGCCAGCTCTTCTTGTCGGCGGGGAGCTTGCGGTAGGCGCCGCTGCTCGTGTTCCGCATCGCCTTGGCGCCGAAGGTCTCGAACCAGCGGGCCACCCGCTCGGGCTCGGGGGGGGTGGCGCGGAAGTCGACCCAGGTGTAGGCGATGCCGCGGCCGTCGAGCCAGCGGCGGGCCTTCTTGACGGTGCCACAGGTGGGGATGCCGTAGATCGTGACGTCCATCTCGCCCTCCTCGTGAGGGTTCGCCGCTATCCCGCCGGCGCCGCCGCGCCAGATCGCGGGGCCGGCCGCGAGGGGCAGGGCGACCGGCCCGCGGGTGGACTACACTTCGACGGTCCCGCTCCCGGAGTTCCCATGCGCCTCCTCGCCCTCGCGCCGGCCGGCATCCTCGCCGGAGGCCTCGCCGCCTGCTCCGACTACGAGCTCAACCCCAGCCGCGACAAGTCCCTGCCCGCCTCCGAGACGGGCTCGCCCGGACTCGACACCGGCATTCCCGAGGTGGACGCCTGCGACGATCCCGAGGACCCGGGGCCCGGCGCCGTGGTGCTCAACGACGAGTGCGAGGTGGAGCTGTCGACCGGCTCCTTCACCCCGGTCGTCGAGTGGACCTACGGCTCGGCGATGTTCTGCGGGCCGGCGGCGGTGGGCCAGGTGATCGACACCAACGGCTCCGGCGCCATCGACAGCGAGGACACGCCGCAGGTCATCATCTACCAGAGCGGCAAGGTGGTCGCCCTGAACGGCGCCTCGGGCACGCCGAGCTGGATCACGAGCCGCAGCTACGGCACGGGCTCGGGCGGCGACTTCGGCGGGCTGGCGGTGGGCGACGTCAACGTCGACGGCTGGCCCGACATCGTCACCGCCGGCGTGAGCAGGGTGTGCGCCCTCGACGGGCGGGACGGCAGCGAGCTGTGGTGCCGGAGCGGGCTGGCCTCCTCGATGGACCCCTTGGGCTACAGCTACCCGACCATCGCCGACATGGACGGCGACGGCCAGCCCGAGGTCACCATCGGCAAGACGATCCTCAACGGGGCCGACGGCACGATTCGCGGACGGGGCGCCTACGGCATGGGCGCCGCGCCCTACTACATGAGCACGGGCAGCTACGGGGCGGCGAGCGTGCCGGTGGACCTCGACGGCGACGGGCAGGTGGAGCTGCTCACGGGCAACGCCGCCTACGACGCCGACGGCAACACGGTCTGGTACAACGGCGGCAAGGACGGCCTGGTGGCGGTGGCCGACTTCGACGGCGACGGCGAGGCCGAGATCGTCCGCACCTCGGGGGCCACGGTCACCGGCCTGCAGGCCGACGGCACGGCGAGCTGGACGAACTCCTACGAGTCGGGCAGCTACCTGTCCATCGGCACGCCGGCCATCGACGACCTCGACGGCGATGAGCTTGTTCTGCACCGCGTAGACGATTTCGGGGTCGCCGTCGCCGTCGAGTGGGGCGGCAGCGAGATCTGGCGGGCCACGATCAGCGACTCGTCGGGCGCGGCCGGGCCGTCGCTGTTCGACTTCGAGATGGACGGCTACCCCGAGGTGCTCTACCAGGACGAGGGCTCGATCCGCTTCTTCAGCGGGCTCGACGGCTCGGTGAAGTACCAGAGCAACGCCCACAGCAGCGTCACCATCCTCGAGACCCCGATCGTGGCCGACGTGGACGGCGACGACCAGGTGGAAATCGTCGTCGGGCACTGCGGCACCGGCAGCGGCGGGACCGGCGTGACCGTCTTCGGCGACGCCGACGGCACCTGGCCGCCGGGGCGCAAGATCTGGAACCAGCACGCCTACTACATCACCAACATCGACGACGACGGCAGCGTGCCCTCGCCCACCCCCAACAACTTCGCCGAGTACAACAGCTTCCGCTCCGGCGACGTGGGGCTGCCGCCGAGCGAGTACTACGACCTCGTGGCCCAGGTCCTCGACGTGTGCGAGGACGAGTGCGACCAGGGCCGGGTCTACGTCTCCGCCCGCATCGGCAACGCCGGCAACATCGACGCCCCCGCCGGCATCCCCGTCAGCCTGCGCGCCGGCCCCGGCGGCCCCATCGTCGCCACGGCGACCACGACCACCCCGGTGCCCTCGGGCCAGACCGGCGAGCTGATCAACTTCGAGGTCGACGCCGCCGACCTCGCCGGCACGAAGCCCGTGGTCACCGCCGACGAGGACGCGAGCGGCTTCAGCGACATCGCCGAGTGCGACGAGGGCAACAACGCCGCCGTCTGGGACGAGACGGTCTGCGATTGACCGGGAACCCGGCCCGAAGCGGGGGCCGCCCCTCCCGAAACGCGCCGCCCCCGAGCATTTTCGCGGGGGTCGTCGACAACCCCCCGCTCGATGCTAGCCCGGCCGAACAACCAGAAGCGGTTCATCGCCGGGCCACGACGCTCGGACGGGCACGCGCGGCCCGGGGATGAACCGTGGGTTGGATAAAGCCGCGTGGCCCCGGCAGGCCCCTATGGGGAAAGCACGGCGCCTCCCCCACCTGGGGCCCCTGGGTGAATGAACGTAGGGCCTTCCAGCGGGGGAGAGCTCGTGCCAGGAGTCCATGTAGCGGGGTGGGACAGCGGTGTCCGGCGGGTCGTCTGGCCCAGATCTGTGATGTTGGTGAAAACGAGACACACGTCTCCGTGGCCGAGGGAGACGACCTTGTAGCCATCGTGGCATGTCCGGCTCACGATGAGTCCATCCAGTGAGGGCCGGGGAGGATCGGCGGGTTGGGCAGCGGTCTGCGGCGCAGCACGCCATTCCCGCATGCCGGACAGCGCTGGTGGTCTTCGCCGACGAGGCGCTCGGCGAGCATCTCCCAGCTCTCTTTGTCGGCGACATCATCCTCGTCGCCCCGCGCTGGCACGGGGTCGCCGAGCAACCGGCGTGCGACGGGCCACAGTCGGCGGACGTGGGCGGAGGCGTACAGGCCGTAGTGCCGGATCTTGTGGAAGCGGAAGGGCAAGACGTGCAGGAGGAAGCGACGAATGAACTCGTGGGCCTCGACGGTCTCGACACCGTCGTTCTTGGTGCGGAAGGTGACGGTGGTCTCGTCGACGGACAGCACCCGGCTATCGGAGATGGCGACGCGGTGGGTGTAGCGACCGAGGTAGGAGAAGACCTGTTCAGGCCCTGCGAAGGGTCGCTTGGCGTAGACGACCCACTTCTTGCGGTACAGCCCGCGCAGCAGCTTGCCGAAGGCCTTCGGGTCGGCCCATTCCGCACAGCCGCCATCGAGGTCGAGGCGCCCCTCGTCGTAGGCGTCGCGGAGTCGGCGGCGGACGATGCCGCGGAAGAGCTTGCGCATCTGGGCGACGGGGAAGAGGAAGCGCTTCGAAGCGGCGACCCAGCGCTGACCGTCGAGAGAGACGCCGCCCCCGGTCACGACGCAATGGACGTGGGGGTGGAAGAGCATCTTCCGAGTCCAGGTGTGCAGCACGACGGTCGCGCCGATGCGAGCACCGAGGCGCTGGCGTCCGAGGGTGTCGAGGGTCTCCGACGCCGCGTCGAAGAGGATGTCGTAGACGACTTTGGCGTTGCGTCGAGCCAGCGGCCTCAGCTCGGCGGGCAGGGTGAAGACGACGTGGAAGTGGTGGGTGGAAAGCAAGTGTTTCAGGCGCTTTTCCAGCCAACGATGCTGGGCGAAAGCCTGGCAGGAGGGGCAGTGGCGGTCCCGGCAGGAGTTGTAGGCCGGCCGGGAGAAGCCGCACTGGTCGCAGACCTCGAGGTGGCCCCCGAGCGCGGCGGTGCGACAGCGCATCACCGCGCGCAGGACCTTGGCCTGCTCGGGCGTGACCGGGTGCTCAGCGAGGTAGTCGTCGCCGTGACGGCGGAAGATTTCCGCCACCTTCGACGAGCGACGAGCGCGTGCCTCCCCGTGCCGCCCGTGGGCGGAAAGGTGGGTGAGGGCCTCCACGGCCTACGCGAGGTCGGGCAGGTCGAGGCGCTCCAGCGGGCTGGTGATCGCCTTGAGGTGGTCGGTGCGGACCCGCAGGTAGGCCATCGAGGTCTTGAGCCGAGCGTGGCCCAGCAGGACCTGGATGCTGGGCAGGTCGGTGCCCGCCTCCATCAGGTGCGT
The DNA here is from genome assembly GCA_015489145.1 of Deltaproteobacteria bacterium. GTDB lineage: Bacteria > Myxococcota_A > UBA796 > UBA796 > UBA2385 > S143-5. Next base: position 990 of record WGAH01000588.1, on the reverse strand, counting down.
GGCGAAGGAGTGGCGCAGGTTGTGGAAGACGATGCGCCGCTCGATGCCGGCCCGCGCGACGGCGCGGCGGAAGTGGTAGTTCGTCGCCCCCGCGCTGAGCGGCTTGTCCCCCGAACTCCCGGGGAAGAGCCAAGGTCCGGGGGGCCGGACCTGCCGCCAGTAGTCGCGAAGCTGCTGCAATAGCCGGTGCGGCAGGGGCGCGATCCTGTCCTTGGCTCCCTTGCCGTTGCGCACCCACAGCACGCCGCGTGCGCTGTCGATGTCCTGCACCCGGAGGTGGCGGACCTCCGAGGCGCGCAGCCCGGCGCCGTAGCCGGCCATGATCATCGTCCGCGTTCGGGGCGAGCCGGCGAACAGGATCAGCCGCGCGATCTCGTGCTGGGTGAGGATGGTGGGCAGGCGCTTCGGCTTCTTGGGCCAGGGGATCCAGGCCGTCACCTCAGCACGGCCGAGGATTTCGCCGTAGAGGTACTTGAGCGCCGCGATGTAGCTCCGCAGTCCTTCGGGGCCGAGGCCGCGCTCGTCGGTGAGGTGGGCGAGGAAGGCCCGCACCTCCACCTCGCCCATCTCGGCGGGCGAACGCATGTGGAAGGCGGCGAAGGCCCTCGCGCAGCGCAGGTACGTGTTGATCGTGCGCGGGCTGCGGCCCGCCAGCTTGAGGTTCATCTCCATGCGATCGCGGAGTTCACCCATGACGTACTCCTGTGGCTTCGCCGACCCCGACCATCGGGGCCGGTGCCTACAGGGTCACGTCAAATGACGACGATTGCGGCGCGTAGCGCCGCGGGGTCTGGGGCCACCGGCCCCAGCGGGGGTCTGGGGGCGGAGCCCCCGGGTGCCGCGCAGCGGCTTTGTCCAACCCCCCTCACGATGCTAGGGGGGGCCGGCGCCGCGCGCCGAAAACCGGCGTTTCACCGTTGCGGCTCGGCCCCGTACCCCCGCCGTTCCGCCTGCAGGAGCCCAGACCCCTAGCATCGTGACGGGGCTTGT
>WGAH01000587.1 GCA_015489145.1 Deltaproteobacteria bacterium | reverse complement strand
GGCGGTGGACGGGAAAGGCGATGATCTCGGCGCCCTCGCCGGGCCGCCCCCCCGCGGCGGCGCGCCCGGCGCCCTTTCGGGAGGCCGCCGGCGCGGGCTCCCGGCGCGGCCGGCGGTCGGAGGCCGCCTCGTCGAGGGGCTCCAGGCCGAGGGCGGCGGCGTCGAGGGGTTCCACCGCCTCCGGCGGCACGCTCGGCGGATCGGCCGGCTCCCGGGCGGGTGGCCGGAGCTCCGCCGGCGGAGCCTCCCCGGTCGGCTCCGCCATCGCCGGTTCCGGCGCCCCCTCGGCCGCGCTTCCCGGATCCTCGCCGGGCGCCTCGGCCTCGGCGGTCGCCTCGACCCGCGCGGCGACCGGCGCGACCCCGACGTCGGTCGGCGTGTCCTCGTCCCACTCCGCCGGGTCGGGCGGCGGCGGGGCGCCCGCCTCGGCCGCCGCCCCGCCGAGCTCCTCGGGCACGGTGAAGGCGGCGCCCTCCCCCTCGCCGCCCTCCCAGGCCGCCCACGGGTCGAGGCCCAGGGGCCCCTCCAGCGCCGGCACCTCGCGGGCCGGCCGCCACGCCCCCCCGGGGGGGCGCACCGGGGTGTCCGCCCCGACGACGCCGGCGCGCACGAGACCCGCGAGGACCTCGAGGTCGGCCACGGGCAGCTCCCGTCCTCCCGCCAGCCGCACCTGCCAGCCGCCCTGTTCGCCGCCGCTCATGTCCCGATCATGCCGCCCCGGCGGGGCGCGGTCAAACCGGCGGGCGATCGCCCGGCCGACGTGCTAGGATGCGCCGCCCCGAGCCAGCGGACCCGTGCGGCCGCCAGGCGACGGGGTCGGGCCGCGCCGACGGCCGGCGACGGTCCTCCTCCCACCGCCCCCCTGGGGCACCACCCTCCGAAGGAACCCGACAATGGCGCGAAAGACGGTCCTGGACCTTCAGAAGATGAAGGCCGGCAGCCAGAAGATCGCCATGATCACCGCCTACGACTACACCACCGCCCGGCTCGTCGACGCCGCCGGGGTCGACATGGTGCTCGTGGGCGACAGCGTGGGCATGGTCGTGCAGGGGCTGCCGGACACCCTCGGCGTGACCCTCGACGACATGGCCTACCACGGCCGCTGCGTGGCCCGGGGGCTCCAGCAGGCCCACCTCACCGTGGACCTGCCCTTCATGAGCTACCAGCTCAGCCCCGAGCAGGCGCTCGCGAGCGCCGGGCGGCTCGTCAAGGAGGGCGGCGCCCAGTCGGTCAAGCTCGAGGGCGGCGAGCGATCCGCCCCGGCGATTCGCAAGATCGTCGAGGCGGGCATCCCGGTGGTGGGCCACGTCGGCCTCACCCCCCAGTCGGTCCACGCCCTCGGCGGCTTCAAGGTGCAGGGGCGCGGCGAGGCGGCGGCCCGGCAGCTCCTCCGCGACGCCGAGGCCGTCCAGGAGGCCGGCGCCTTCTGCATCGTGCTCGAGATGGTCCCGGCCGAGCTGGCCGCCGAGATCACCGAGCGCCTCTACATCCCGACCATCGGCATCGGCGCGGGCCCCGACTGCGACGGGCAGGTGCTGGTGGTCCACGACCTCCTCGGGCTGGACAGCAGCTTCAAGCCGCGCTTCGTCAAGCGCTACGCCGAGCTGGAGCAGCCGATCGTCGAGGCGGTGCGCGCCTACGTCGGCGAGGTGCGAAGCGGCGCCTTCCCCACCCCGGCCCACGCCTTCCACCGGCGCAAGGGCGCGGCGAAGGTCGCGAGGCTCTACTGACCATGCAGACGATCACCGACCCGGCCGCCATGCGGGCCTGGGCCCGGGCGCGGCGCGCCGAGGGCCGGCGCATCGGCTTCGTGCCGACGATGGGCTACCTCCACCGCGGCCACACCTCGCTGATGGACCTCGCCCGGCCCCGCTGCGACGCCCTCGTGGTGTCGATCTACGTCAACCCGCTCCAGTTCGGCCCCGGCGAGGACCTCGACCGCTACCCCCGCGACCCGGAGGGCGACGCCCGCAAGTGCGCCGAGCACGGCGCCGACGTCCTGTTCATGCCCCCGGATCTCTACGCCCCCGGCCACGCCACCACCGTGCACGTCGCGGGGCTCACCGAGGGCCTGTGCGGGGCGCACCGGCCGGGGCACTTCGACGGGGTCACCACGGTGGTCGCGCGCCTGTTCGGCCTGGTGAAGCCCCACCTCGCCGTGTTCGGCGAGAAGGACTACCAGCAGCTCGCCACCGTCCGGCGCATGGTCGAGGACCTGGCGATGGACGTCGAGGTGGTGGGCGCCCCGCTGGTGCGCGACGCCGACGGGCTCGCCCTGTCCTCGCGCAACGCCTACCTCTCCCCCGCCGAGCGGGCCCGGGCGCTCAGCCTGTCCCGGGCCCTGCGGGCGATGCGGGAGGCGGCGGAGGCGGGCGAGCGCGAGGCCGCCGCCCTCGTCGCGGCCGGCCGCGCCCGCCTCGACGTGGACCGCCTCGACTACCTCGAGGTGCGCGACGCCCGCGACCTGCGTCCCGTCGAGGTGATCGAGGCGCCCGCCCGCGCGCTGGTCGCCGCCTGGATCGGCCGCACCCGCCTCATCGACAACATGCCCCTGGGCCCCACCGCGCCGTGAGCCCCCTCACCCCCCGGGAGGCCGTGCTCTACGGCGTGGTGGTGCTGCTGGCGCTCAACCACGTCCTGCTGCGCTGGCCGGGCTTCTACCGTCGGCGGGCGCTGTTCTGGTCGGTGCAGTTCCTCAACCTCGCCGCCGCGGTGACGATCATGGTCGTCGGCGTGCCCGGGCTGCCCGGCGCCCTGTCGGTCTTCCGGTGGATCCTCGGCCTGCTGCTGCTGTTCAAGGTGGTGCAGCACAACAACCGCCTCGTCGAGCGCGCCCGGGCCGAGCGGGACGAGGCCGAGGCCGAGGCCCGCCGCCAGGCGGTGCGCGCGGCCCTTCGCCGGGGACGGGCCCGGGACGCCGGGGACGGGCCCGAGGAGCAGGCCGGCGGCTGAGCCTCAGCCCTCGCCGCGCCAGCGGCGCACGACGGCGAGGACCTCCTCCTCCTCCAGCACCCGGCCCACCGACTTGGCGAGCTTGCGGATCTCGGCCACGAGGTCCTCGGCCGGCTCGATGCCCCGCGCCTTCAGCCAGTAGAGGATGTTGCTGTCGCCGGCCATGTGGCCGATCTCGATCTCCTGCCGGCGGCCGAACCAGGCGGCGGGCACGCCGGAGTAGACCCGGTCGGCCAGCCAGTCGTCGCCCTTGTTCATCGCCTTGATCACCGCGGCGGCGTGCACGCCGGTGCCCGTGCGGAAGGCGTCCCGGCCGAAGACCGGGTAGCCGGGGTGGACCGGCCAGTCCGTCGCCGCCGCCACGAGGTCGACCAGCTCGGCGAGGCTTCCGAGGTCCTGCTCGAGGATGCCCATGAGCTTGAGGTTGACCATGAGCAGGTCGAGGGGGGTGTTGCCCACGCGCTCGCCGATGCCCATCACCGTGCCGTGCACCCGGTCCACCCCGGCCTCGACGGCGGCGACGGCGTTGATCAGGGAGTAGCCGCGGTCGTCGTGGCCGTGCCAGTCGAGGCGGGTGTCGGTGCCCATGCCGCGCACGAGGTCCCGGGCGAAGCGCACGAGGTTGGTCACCCCCACCGGGGTGGCGTGGCCCACGGTGTCGCACAGGGCCAGGCCGTCCGCCCCCTCCTCGATGGCCGCGGTGAACAGCCGCCGGAGGGTCGTCGGGTGCGATCGGATGGTGTCCTCGGTGACGAAGGTGCAGGGGAGACCGGCGTCCTTGGCCATCCGCACCGCCGTCCGGCAGCGCTTCTCGAGCACGTCCTCGTCCCAGCCCTCGGCGTACAGCCGGATGGGCGAGGTGCCCAGGAAGGTCATGACCTCGACCGGGATGCCGACGCGCTCGGCGATCTCGATGACCGGGCGGATGTCGGCCGGGTGGGTGCGCGCGGCGCACTGGGGCTTGATCGCGAGCTTCTCGTCCCGGATGAAGCGCACCAGCGCCTCGGAGTCGGCGACCGCCCGGGGGCCGGCGCCCGGCAGGCCCACGTCGAGGCTGTCCACCCCCACCTCGGACAGGAGGCGCACGATCCGCATCTTGTCCTCGATGGAGGGGTCGGTGATGGACGGGCTCTGGATGCCGTCGCGCAGCGTCTCGTCGATGATGGCGATGCGGTCGACCCGGGGGTGGCGGACGGGGCCCTCCAGGTTCCAGTCGTAGATCACGTCGCTCATGCCTTTCCTCCTGAACCGGCGCGCCGGCGCGACCGCCGGGGCACCGCAACCATAGCGGACGGAGCGCCCGGGCGTGCGAGGGACGCTCGCTCCGGCTACGGTGGAGGCGACCGGCGGGCACCGGCCGGCGGGAGAGCAAGCGATGGACGCCCTCTCGTCCCTGCTCGTGCTCGCGGCGCTCCAGTACGGCGAGGTGGCCGACGGCCGCCCCACCTGGGCCCAGCGCGAGCTGCACGTCTACACCAACCTCGTGCGCGTGGACCCGGAGGCGTGGGCCGACGACTACGCCTGCGACATCGGCGGCTTCAGCGCCTCCGAGCGCCAGCCCCAGGCGCCGCTGCGCTACCACGACGGGCTGGCGGAGATCGCCCAGATCCACACCGAGGACATGCGGTCCACGGGGGTGCTGAGCCACGACAGCTCCGACGGGACCGACTTCTTCACCCGGGTCTCCCCCTACTACCCGGGCTGGACCGTGGGCGAGAACGTCGCCTACGGCTACGCCGACAACGCGAGCGTCGTCTGGGACGGGTGGATGTGCTCCTCCGGGCACCGGGCCAACATCATGTCCGCCTCGTACACCGACCTCGGCACGGGCGTGTCGAGCACCTGGTACACGCAGGACTTCGGCGGCGGGGCCGGCGGCGAGTCGCGAAGGGTCGCGATGGGCGTGCACGTCCCCGAGCAGCCAGCCTCCCGCGTCACCTTCCTGGCCACCTGGGACGACACCGCGGCGCCGGCCTGGTTCGCGGTGGAGACCGGGGACGACTGCCTGGAGATGACGCGCTTCGTCGGCACCGGGACCCGGGGCGGCTGGCGGGCCGAAGCCGAGGCGCGGGCCGGCTGCGTCGCCTACCGCTTCTCGTGGGCGCGCGCCGACGGCACCGAGGAGCACCTGCCCGAGACGGGGGCCTGGCAGTACGGCTCGGGCTGCGAGCCCTGGGTGGCCGAGGCGCCCCGGGGCTGCGCGCCGCCGGCCGAGGACTCGGGCGGGGCCGACACCGGCGGGACCGACACCGGCGGCCCGGGGCCCGGGGCCGACACCGGCGACTGCCCGCAGCCCGACCGGAACCACGACTGCATCGCCGACGAGCCCCTGGCCGACGACGAGGCGGGAGGCTGCGGCTGCGCCGCCGGCGGCGGGCGGGCGGCCCTGCTCGGGACGCTGTTCGCCCTGGCCGGCGCGGTGGTTCGCCGGCGAGGCTGATCCCCGCCAGGGCCGGCGGGCGGCGGGTCAGGCGCGGGTTCGGCCGCGCACCCAGTCGAGGTAGGGCGCGTGGCCATCGGCCACGTCCAGCGCGATCACCTCGGGCAACTCGTAGGGGTGCAGCGCGACCACGCGCTCCCGGAGGTCGGCGAAGCGGGCGCGGCGGGTCTTGATCACGAGGAGCACCTCGGGGTCGTCGCACACCTCGCCCTTCCAGGCGTAGATCGAGCGCAGGCCCGGCACGATGTTGACGCAGGCGGCGAGCCCCTCGCCGACGACGGCGCGGGCGAGGTCGGCGGCGGCCTCGGCGCTCGGCGCGGTGACGAGGACGACGACGACGGGCTCGGCGGCGCCTGCCTCTCGGGAAGGGGCGGGGCCGGAGGCGGGCGTCGGGTCGCGGGTCTCGGCCATCGGTTCCTCCAGGGCTTCGGGGGGGCGCCGCTTCCCGCCGCGTGCCGGCGCGGGTGGACGCGCCCGCCGCGGAAGCTAACCTCACGGTTCGACCCGTTCCCGGAGACGCGCCACCGATGCGCCTCGCCGTCCTCATCCCGGCCCGCAACGAGGCTCCCCGCATCGGGCGGGTGCTCGCGGAGGTGGCCCGGGCGCTGCCCGAGGCGGGGGTCTGGGTCATCGACGACGGCGGCATGGACGGCACCGCCGAGGTCGCGCGCCGGGCCGGGGCGACGATCCTCCGCACCCCCGGCCTCGGCTACGCCGGCGCCCTCGCCACCGGCTACCGGGCCCTGGCGGCGGCCGGCGTGGAGGTGGCGGTGCAGATGGACGCCGACGGGCAGCACCCGCCGGCCGAGGCGCCCCGCCTGGTCGCCGGGCTCGACGGCGCCGACCTCGTGGTGGGCAGCCGCCACGGCACCCGCAGCCCGGCGCCGCTGCCGCGCCGCCTGGGCAACGCCGCCCTCGCCGGCCTCGTGCGCCTCCTCACCGGCGTCCCGCTCCACGACGTCACGAGCGGCTACTGGGCGGTGGGGCCCCGGGCCCTCGACGCCCTCGCCCGCCACCTGCCCGCCGACGTGGCCGACGCCAACGTGCGCGTCCTGCTGATCCGCCTGGGCCTGCGCGTCGCCGAGCGCCCCGTGGCCATGCCCGCCCGGCCCCACGGCGCGAGCATGCACGACGGCCTCCGCGGACTCCACAACTTCGGGCGCAGCCTCGGCGCCCTGGCCCGCGCCCGCCGGATGCCGGCGTAGCTCCACCCGGGCGACGTTCGTCGGACTTTCGTCGATCTGACGAAGACCTTCGTCGATTCGACGAAAGTCGGATCGGCCCGGTCTCGTGATTTCAACGACTTGCGCGCATCGCCGAGTTGGCACGCCCCTTGCTGTAGCAGGGGGCCCCGGCCGGGACCGGGCGAGGCGAGCCGCCAGCGGGCGGTTCGCGAGGGTGACCCGGCCGGGGTCTTCCCCCACCCGCGCCCACCATCCCCCAAACCCACGAGGAGACCTCGATCATGCGTGGAATGAACAACGTCTTCCTGTTCGGCAACGCCGGCGCCGCCCCCGAGGAGCGCCGCACGGCCTCGGGCAAGCTCGTCGCCGAGCTCAGCCTCGCCACCCACCGCTCCCGCAAGGTGGGCGACGACTGGGTCGACGAGACCGACTGGCACCGCGTCGTGCTCTGGGAGCGCCAGGCCGAGCGCGCCCTGCGCGACGTCCGCAAGGGCGCCAGCGTCGCGGTGGAGGGCAGCCTCCGCACCGACACCTGGACCGACGCCGACAACCGCCGCCGCAGCCGCACCTACGTGCTGGCCCGCCGCCTGGAGGTCGCCCGCGCCGGCCAGCGCCCGGAGGAGGCCGCCCCGAGCGCGCCGCCCGCCG
>WGAH01000586.1 GCA_015489145.1 Deltaproteobacteria bacterium | reverse complement strand
CACCTCCAGGGGCCTTCCATACCGCGGGCGCCGGCCGCCCGCGGTATGGAAGGCCCCTGGAGGTGGGGATGGAACGCGCTCCCCTCGCTGGCCCGGCCATGCTGCTGGCGCTGTCCGCCGGGTGCAGCGAGTACCAGTACATCAAGCAGGCCGGCGACGACGTCTTCTACCAGCTCGACGCCGGCGCCGTGGACGTGCTGCTCGTCGTCGACAACTCCGGCTCGATGCAGCCCTACCAGGAAAAGCTCTCGACGAACTTCGACCAGTTCCTCACCTACTTCATCGAGGGCGACGTCGACTACCACATCGGCGTGGTCACGACGACGGTGGGCGAGGCGCAGCCCTACGGGTCCTGCACCGAGGACGACGTCGCGGCGATCCCTCCCGGCGGCGAGCTGGTCGAGGGCACCTACATCGGCGCCGACACCCCCGACGCCTCCGAGGTGTTCTCCCGCCTCGTCCAGGTCGGCACCTGCGGCAGCGGCTACGAGATGGGCCTCGAGAGCGCCTACCTCGCGGTGACCGAGCCCCTGGTCAGCGGGGCCAACGCCGGCTTCATCCGGGACGAGGCCTACTTCAGCATCATCTTCGTCAGCGACGAGCAGGACAGCTCCCCCCTGCCGGTCGCCGACTACATCAACGCCTTCCGCGACGTGAAGGGCCAGCGCAACCGCGACATCTTCAACGCCTCGGCCCTGGTGGTCAGCGACACCGACGCCTGCACGGCCGCCCAGGTGGCCAGCGGCGCCGACGAGGGCACCCGCTACGTCGACGTCGCCCAGCAGACCGGCGGCGTCCTCGGCAACATCTGCGCCGACGACTTCGGCGACATCGTGACCGAGCTGTCCCTGGCCAGCTCGCGGCTCACCGACACCTTCTACCTCTCGAAGATGCCGGCTCCGGCCACCCTCGTCGTCGGCGTGAACGGCGAGGAGGTGCCCTGCGACACCGGCGAGTGGACCTTCCAGAAGGGCGAGAAGGACGGCGAGGAGGTCGGCATGATCGTCTTCGACCGCGCCCACCTGCCGCCGCCGCGGAGCAAGATCACCGCGCGCTACGACCTGGGCACCGGCGACGAGTCCGAGTTCTGCACGGGGGAGGGGGCCTGATGCGCTGGTTGTTCCTCTGGGCCGCGCTGCTGGGCGCGGGGTGCAAGGGAAGCGCGGGCGGCTCGGGCGCGAGCTGCGTCTACAACGGCGACTGCGGCGACGGCGAGGCCTGCGTCGACGAGAAGTGCCAGGCGGTCGAGTGCCTTTCGTCGGCCGACTGCGACCTCTACCAGTTCTGCGACGAGGCCTACGCCTGCCAGGACGGCTGTCGCAGCGACGACGACTGCCTGGCCGGCGAGACCTGCGATGTCGAGGCCGGCGCCTGCGAGGAGGCGGCCTGTCGCGAGACCCAGCTCGACTGCGCCGTCGGCGAGTTCTGCGACCAGACCACCGGCAACTGCTACGAGGCCGAGGGCGGCTACTGCGAGACCTGCGAGCTCAGCGCCGCGAACGCCTGCGGGGCCGGGAATTCCTGCGTCCCGTGGGACGCGGTGGGCGAGTGCGACGCCGGCAACGGCAACCGCGACTGCGAGCCCGGCAGCGAGTGCTACATCACCGAGCTCGGCGACACCTGCGACCCCTTCAACGGCGACCGGGACTGCGACAGCGGCTGGTCCTGCGACCTCCTCGATCCCGGCGACGGCAGCGCCGTCGACTTCTACTGCCACCGGGACTACTGCTACACCGGCCGGTGCATGGTGGGCTGCGACGAGGACGAGGGCGACGAGGCCTGCCCCCGGGGCTACCAGTGCGGGCAGATCTACACCAACGACCCGAGCACCTACTGCTACGCCGACTGCACCTGGCTCGACGAGAACGGCTACCTCGGCGGCCGTTGAGTCCCGGCCTGTCGCACCGCGTGAGTGCAGGTGTAACGCTGGCTCACGCCGCGTTCCGCGCCGGCGCGACGGCTCCCGGGTCCGGGGGCGGTTGTCGCATGGCGTGAGTGCAGGCGTAACGCCGGCTCACGCGAGTCACGCTCCGGCGGCCCCGCGCGGGAAGGCGAAGCGGGCCACCGCCTCGTGAATGGCGCCCGCCGGGTGCAGGGTGCTCCGGTAGAGGGTGAAGCCCGCGACGCCGAAGCGCGCCGTCTCGTCGAGTCCGGCGAGGAAGGCGGCGGCGCGGCGCGCGTCGCCGGCCCGCACCCGGCCGAGGGTGAGGTGGGAGCGGAAGGGCCGGCCGTCCGGGGGGATGCCGGCGACGGCGTCGAGGGCCGCGTCGAGGTCCCGGGCGAGGCGGGCCAGGGCGCCCTCGCTGCGGACGCCGAGCCAGAGCACCCGGGGGCGGCCGCGGCGCCCGGGGAAGCTGCCGCCCCCGTGCAGGCGCACCTCGAAGGGGGCGGCCTCCGCCGCCGCCCGCTCGCCGGCGGCGACGAGGTCCGGGATCGCCTCCTCGGGCCGGTCGCCGAGGAAGCGCAGGGTGAGGTGCAGGGTCTCGGTGCGCACCCAGGAGACCCGGGCGGGCCCGGCCAGCGCCCGCAGCCGGGTGCTCACCCGCGCCGCCGCCCGGGCGGCGGGGGGCGGGATGGGCACGGCGAAGAACAGGCGGGGCAAGGCGCCTCAGCGGCCGACGCGCCGCCGCAGGGCGTCGGCGTCGCTGCTGAAGTCGAAGACCTCGTAGACCTGGTACCAGTTCTCCGGGTCCACGACGGCGGGGTAGAGGATCGCGCCCGCCTCGACCTGGTCCTGGCCGAAGTCGAAGGCGTCCATGAGCCGCGCGGCCTGCGCCGAGGTGAAGCGGTGGTCCATCGCGGCCGACCGGAGGATGGCGAGCTTCTGGTCGGAGAAGGACTCGCGCTGCACCGAGGACAGGATGCGGTCGAAGCTGGCCGGGTCGGTGGCGATCGGTTCGGCGACGGGGGGCTCGGCGGTGGGCTGGAGGCCGGGATCCTGGAAGCCGGTGGCGTCGATGGCGACGACGACCCCGCCGGGTCCGGCCCGGGTGCCGACGGCGGCGCCGGGGACGGCGATGGCGACGTCGGCGGAGCCCTGCATCGCGTCGAGGCGGCGAAGCAGGGCGTCGATGCGGTCGACCTTGCGGTGGATCTCCTTCTGCACCGCGCGGCTGCCGGCGTCGTCCACGAGGTTGTCGAGGGCTTCGAGCTCGGCCCGGGCGTCGGCGATGACCCGTTCCGGCGAGTCGGGGGGCGGCGTGGCGCCGGCGGGGAGCGCGAGGGCGAGGGCGAGGGCGAGGGCGCTGCGGGTCATGGGGTCCGGGCTCCGGGTTCAGGGGAGGGAGTCGATGAAGGCCTGGTAGTCGGCGTCCTCGTACAGGGTGGTGTCGCAGCCGAGTTCCTCGGCGGTGGCGCGGATGTCTTCCACGCGGCTCTCGGAGCTGGGGTGCGTGCTGAGGAACTCCGGGATCTCGATGGAGTCGTCGGCCAGCAGCTCCTCGAAGAAGCCGGCCGCGCCGTCGGCGGCGTAGACCGTCGGGCACAGGTAGCGCACGCTGGCCTCGTCGGCCTCCGCCTCGTCCTCGCGGCTGAAGGACAGGCTCACCAGGGTGAGCGCGATGTCGGCGAGGAGGCCGGGATCGTCGCCGAGGACGATCTCGACCAGGGTGTTCAGCCCGTAGATCTTCGTGAGCTGCTGGGTGGCGTGGCGCAGGGCGGCGTGGGCCATCTCGTGCCCCATCACCCCGGCGAAGTAGTCCTCGGCGTCGAGGTAGCGGATGAGGCCGGTGTAGAAGTAGAGGTAGCCGCCGGGCGCGGCGAAGGCGTTGAGCGTCTCGTCGTCGTCGATCAGGTAGACGTTCCACTCGAAGTCGTCGGTGTGCTCGACCTCGCCGCCGCCGAGCACCGCGTCGCGGATCGCGTAGAGGTGATCGTAGGCCTCCGGGTAGTCGGCCTCGTCGAGCAGCGGGTAGGTGTCGGGGTCGGCGAGGATCTCCTCGTGGAGCTGCTGGCCGAGCTCGATGTCGTCCTCGATGGTGAAGATGTTGATCGAGCCGGTGTCCTCGGTGCAGCCGGCGAGGGCGGCGAGGGCGAGGGCGGCGAGGGGACGGCGCATGGTCACGCTCCTGCGGGGGGCACGAGACGCGCGGGGGGGCGCGCGCATTCGGGTTCAGGGCACCAGCACGGCGGCGCCGGTGAAGCGGCCGGCGCGGAGGTCGGCGAGGGCCTCGTCGGCGCGTTCGAGCGGGTAGACGTGGGT
>WGAH01000585.1 GCA_015489145.1 Deltaproteobacteria bacterium | reverse complement strand
GGCGTCGGCGACGTAGCTGCTCTCGCCGTCGCAGTCCTGCATGGACTCGCTCGGATCGCCGTAGCCGTCGCCGTCGGCGTCGGCGTACCAGGTGTCGCCGGTGGCGTCGTCGACGAGGCCGTTGCAGTCGTCGTCGACGCCGTTGCAGGATTCGGTGGCGTCGGGGTTGACCCCGGCGTCGGCGTCGTCGCAGTCGGTGCCGCCGGTCTCGACGCTGGTGAAGCCGTCGCCGTCGAGGTCGTCGTCGGGGGTTTGGGGGTCGCAGTCGTCGTCGACGCCGTTGTAGGGCGTCTCCTCGGCCCCCGGGTTCACCGAGGCGTCGGTGTCGTCGCAGTCGTCGCCGCCGCTGGCCGCGTCGCCGTAGCCGTCGCCGTCGGCGTCCACCACCGTCGAGCCGGTGTCCTGGTCGCCGGCGGTGGCGGTGTCGGTGTTCTTGTCGTCGGAGCGGCACGCGGCCGCCGCTACGAGGATGAGGGGCAGAAGGCGCATGGAGACTCCGGTCGAGGTTCGCGGGTCCCGCCAACATGCCCTGAAACCTCCCATCGTTCAAGGGCCCTGCGGTAGCCTGGGCGCATGAGCGACGCCCCCGCCCCGAGCCCGCGCGAAGGCGCCGACGCGCGCCTGGTCCGCCTCCTCTCCAGCATGGCCGGCAACCATGCCAGCGACCTGTTCCTCTCGGAGGGGCGGGCGCCCGCCGCCCGCATCCACGGGCGCGTGCTGCCCCTCGACCAGCCGCCGGTGACCGCCGGGGAGCTCGCCGCCCTCCTCGACCGCGTGCTCGTGGGCGAGGCCCGGGCCGCCTTCGAGGCCCGCGGCGACTTGGACACCGGCCTGAGCCTCGACGACGACCGGCGCTTTCGCCTGAACCTGTCCCGGGAGCGCGGCCGCCTGTCGGTCGTGGCCCGGGCGGTGCCCTCGGGCGCCCTCGACATGGACGAGCTGCGCCTGCCCACGGCGGCCCGGCGCATGGCCGAGGCGGCGCGGGGGCTGGTGCTCGTCACCGGGGCCACCGGCTCGGGCAAGTCGACGACGCTGGCGGCGATGGTGCACCACGTCAACGCCCACCGCCGCGTCCACATCGTCACCATCGAGGACCCGATCGAGTTCGTGCACCGCGACCTCCAGGCGCGGGTCACCCAGCGCGAGGTCGGCGCCGACACCGCCTCCTTCCACGCCGCCCTGCGCCACGTCGTCCGCCAGAGCCCCGACGTGATCGTCGTCGGCGAGCTGCGCGACCTCGAGACGATGCGGGTCGCCATCGAGGCGGCGCTGACGGGCCAGCTCGTGCTCGCCAGCGTGCACACCGTCGACGCCCCGCAGACCCTCCAGCGCGTGCTCAGCGTGTTTCCCGACCACCTGCGCCGGCAGGTGGCCCACGACCTGTCCGCCTGCCTCGTCGGCATCCTCAGCCAGCGCCTCGTGCCCCGGGCCGACGGCAAGGGCCGGGTGGTGGCCGTCGAGGTGCTCACCGCCACGCCGCCCGTGCGCCAGCTCCTCCGAGAGGGGCGCATCGACGACCTCGCGGACCTGATGCGGGCCTCGGAGGGGCCCCGGATGCGGACCTTCAACCGGGCCCTCCTCGATTTGTACCGCGACGGGCTCATCCGCTACGAGGTGGGCCTCGCCCACGCGACCAACCCCGACGAGTTCGCGCTGGCCGCCAAGGGCATGGCGACGGGGGTGGCGGCCTTTCGCGGCGGGCGCGAGGGGGCCGCGCAGGGCCTCGACATGAAGGGGCTCCTCGGCGAGGCCCTGGCCCGGGGCGCCAGCGACCTGCACCTCGCCGTCGGCCGGCCGCCGATCCTGCGCGTCGCCGGGGCGCTGCGGGAGCTCGGCACCGTGCCGCTGACCGACGCCGACATGCGCGCCCTGCTGTTCAGCATCCTCAGCACGCGGCAGCGCAGCATCTACGAGCTGGAGCGCGAGATCGACTTCGCCCTGGCCCTCGAGGACGGCCGGCGCTTCCGCGTGAACGCCTACCACCAGAAGGGGCGCATGGCGGCGGCGCTGCGCGCGATCCCCCACCGCGTGCCCTCGGCCGAGGAGCTGGCGATTCCCGCCACGGTGCTCGAACTCGGCATGCGCCCGCAGGGGCTGCTGCTGGCGGTGGGCCCCACCGGCGCCGGCAAGAGCACGACCCTGGCCTGCATCGTCGACCGCATCAACCGCGGCCGCGCCTGCCGCATCATCACCATCGAGGACCCGATCGAGTACGTCCACGAGTCGGTGAAGGCCACGGTGGACCAGCGCGAGGTCTACGCCGACACCCGCAGCTTCGCCGCCGCCCTCAAGTTCATCCTCCGGCAGGACCCCGACGTGATCATGGTGGGCGAGATGCGCGACCTCGAGACGATCTCGGCCGCGCTCACCGCCGCCGAGACGGGCCACCTCGTCCTCGCCACCCTGCACGCCAACGACGCGGTGCAGGCGATCGACCGCATCGTCGACGTGTTCCCGCCCCACCAGCACGCCCAGGCCCGCGCCCAGCTCGCCGCGACCCTGCTCGGGGTGGTGAGCCAGCGATTGCTCCCCCGCAAGGACGGCGCCGGGCGGGTCGCCGCCTTCGAGGTGATGGTGGCGACCTCGGGCATCCGGGCGCTGGTGCGCGAGGGCAAGAGCCACCAGGTGCTCAGCATCATGGAGACGAGCCGGCGCGACGGCTGCGTCACCCTCGACCACGCGCTGGCCGAGCTGGTGGAGGCCGGGCGGGTCGACCGCGACGAGGCCCTGCGCCTCGCCCGCAACCCCCGCGCCC
>WGAH01000584.1 GCA_015489145.1 Deltaproteobacteria bacterium | reverse complement strand
ATGTCCCGGGTGATGAGGGTGGGCGGGCAGAGCTCGGGCCAGCGCAGGGCGTAGAGCTTCTCGTTGTCGCCGCGCAGCGCCGCCGGGGCGTTGAGGACCAGGGTGGTCGGCGGCGCCAGGTCGAGCACCCAGGTGGCGAACACGTAGTCGATGTCGAAGGGCGGGTCCTTTCGCATCCACACCACGTCGAAGTCGCCCAGCGGGCGGTCCTCGGGCTCGCCCTGGTCGAAGCGCGGCGGGTCGTCCTCGGTCCGCACGGGCACGGCCCGCGCCCGGGGGGTGCCGCCGTCCACCGACAGGTCGCCGGGGGTGCACCACCAGCAGGGCCAGTCCCGCGCCGTCGCCTCGGCCATCAGCGCGACGGTGGAATCCCCGGCGAGGTTGAGGCTCGCGAGCGGGTCCATGACGAACAGGGTGCGAGGCTTCATCGGCGCGACTCCCGCGGGCCGGGCGGCCGGCCCCTTCCCTGCGCTCCTATCTGCGGGCGGGCGGGCCGTCCTCGGGGCGCGCCTACTTGCCGATGCAGAAGCGGCTGAACAGGCGGTCGAGCACCGCCTCCCGGGCGTCGCGCCCGGTGAGCCGGTCGAGGTTCTCCACCGCCCGGGTGAGCTCCTCCGCCGCCACCACCGGACCCGCCATGCCCGCGAGGGCACCAGCGGCGGCATCGACGGCGTGGGCCACCCGGGAGAGCAGCTCGGCCTGCCGCTCGGAAAACGCGGCATCCCGGGGCAGGGGCGCCGCCGCGAACAGGCGCTCGCGCAGCGTTTCGCGCAGGGCCTCGACGCCCCGCCCGTCGGCGTTGGACACCGCCGCGTCCAGGCCGAGGCCGGCGGGCGGCGCCTCCACCTGGTCGAGGTGGGTGCCGACGACGAGGTGCCGCGCCCGCCGGTGGTCCCGAGCCGCCGCCTCGACGGCCTCGGGGGTGAGGCCGACGAGGGAGACCACCACCAGGCGCAGGTCGGCCTCCCGCACCCAGCGCTCCGCCAGGGCGAGGCCCGCGCGCTCCAGCTCGCCGGCCTCCGCCGCCGGGCGCACCCCGGCGGTGTCGACGAAGGCCACCTCGGCGCCGTCGAGGAGCACCGTCCGCTCCACCACGTCCCGGGTGGTGCCGGGCTCGGCGCTCACCAGCGCCCGGCGCTCGCCGACGAGGCGGTTGAACAGGCTCGACTTGCCGGCGTTCACCGGCCCGACGAGCGCCACCCGCGCCCCCTCCAGGCGGGGGCGCAGCGCCGCCCAGCCCCCGGCCGCCTCGCGGCACCACCCGGCGAGCTGGCGGAGGTCGGCGAGGAGGCCGGCCTCGTCCCGGCCCGGGTCGTCCTCCTCCGGGTGGTCGAGGCGCAGCTCCAGCTCGGCGGCGAGGTCGACGAGGCGCTCGCGCACCTCGGCGAGCTGCCGCGACAGGCCCCCGGCGAGCCCCTGCCGCGCGGCGGCGAGGCCGGCGGCGCTGCGGGCCTCGATCATCGCGGCCACCGCCTCGACCTGCACGAGGTCGAGCTTGCCGTTCAGGAAGGCCCGCCGGGTGAACTCGCCGGGCCGCGCCCGCCTCGCGCCGGCGGCGACGCAGGCGGACAGCGCGGCCTCGACGAGGACCGGGTTGCCGTGGCAGGACAGCTCCACCACGTCCTCGCCGGTGTAGCTGCGCGGCCCGGGCATCCAGGTGACGAGCGCGCTGTCGAGCGGGCGCCCCCCCGCCACCAGGGTCCGCAGGGTGGCCCGCCGCGGTCGCCAGGTCGGGGGACCGGGGCACACCGCCCGGGCGACGGCCAGCGCCTCGGGGCCGCTCAGGCGCAGCACCGCCAGGGCCGAGCGGCCCGGCGGGGTGGCGGCGGCGACGATGGTGTCCACGGCGCGGGGCGGAACCGCCGGCTCAGGCGTCCTCGGCGGGCGCCTCGGCCGCCGGCGCGGCGGCCGGGGAGATGACGACCTGCTTGTAGGGCCCCTCCCCGACGCTCTCGCTGGTCACGCCCTCGACCTCGGCCACCGCGAGGTGCACCACGCGGCGCTCGAAGCTGTTGAGCTGCTTGCGGATCTCGACGGGCTCGCCCTTCTCGAGCACCTCCTCGGCGACGCGCCGGGCGAGCTTGCGAAGGCGGTCGTGCCCGCGCTCCCGGCGACCCTCGGAGCGGTCCCGGCGGTCCCGGCGGCGGTCGTCGCCGTCGCGCCGGCGTTCGCGCCGACCCTCGGAGCGCCCGCCCTCGCGGCGACCCTCGTGGCGGTCGCCGCGGCGCTCGTCCTTGCGCTCGCCGCCGGCCACCTCGAGGTGGAAGGTCCAGTCGGGGTAGCTGCCGGCCATCGCCGCCTGGAGGAGGTCCTCGATGGCGTGCAGGGTGATGCCCCGCCTTCCGACGAGGTGGCGGGCGTCCGGCGAGTCCACGCGCAGCTCGGCGACCTTGGGCTCGTCCACGACGGCGCGCACCCGCGCCTTCAGGCCCATCTTCTCGATGAGCTCCTCGACCCAGGCCCGGGCCGCCACCGCGCCGGCGGTCTCGCCGGGGTCGCGGGCCCAGGCGAGGATGCGGACGGTGTCGCGCCCGGTGCGCCCGCCCTCGGGGGTGCGGAACCACTCGCGGTCGAGCTCGTGGTCGACGAGGGCGACGTCGACGCCCAGCTCCCTCGCGGCGTTCTCGAGGGCCTCGGCGAGGCTGTGGCCCTCGGCCGTCACCTTCTGGCGCTCGGGGTGGGCGGCGGTCTGCCGGGTGCCGGTGTCGTCGGAGGGGGTGTCGGAGGCGATCATGGGGGTCTCCTTCCAGCTTCAGGCCGCGGTCGGCTCGGCAGGGTACTGCCGGCGGATGAACCACTGCTGGATGATGGTGAGCAGCATGTTGACGCAGAAGTAGAGGACGAGGCCGCTGGGGAAGCCGAACATGATGAAGCCGAAGAACAGCGGCATCAACTTGAAGATCCGGGCCTGGGCCGGGTCCATGCCCGTCATGGGCATCATGCGCTGCTGGAGCAGCATGAGGCCGATGTAGAGGAGCGGCAGCACCGCGTAGGGGTCGGCCGCCGTGAGGTCCCGGAGGTAGAGGAAGGACCGCCCGTACAGCTCGACGCTGTAGAGCATGGTGCTGTAGAGCGCGAACCAGACCGGGAGCTGGATGAGCGTGGGCAGGCAGCCGCCCATCGGGTTCACCCCGTTCTCCTGCATGAGCTTCATCGTCTCCTGCGTCTGGAGCTCGCGGTTGTCCTTGTAGCGCTCCTTGAGCTCCTGGAGCTGGGGCTGGATGGCCTGCATCTTGCGGCTGCTGACGAAGGCCTTCTGGGTGAGCGGGAAGAACACCACCTTGACCAGCACCGTCAGCAGCACGATGGCGAGGCCCCAGCTCCCGACGAGGCCGTGCAGCAGGCGGAGGAGCAGGAGGAGCGGCTTGCTGAAGAAGCCGAAGATGCCGAACTCGACGGACTTGTCGAGGGAGTGGCCCAGCGGCTTGAGCAGCTTGAGGTCCTTGGGGCCCAGCCAGGCGAGGAAGCGGAGCACCCGCTCCTCGCCGGGGGCGAGGGGACGCGGGTCCCGGATGAACACCCCCGTCCGGCCGCTCGGCAGGGCGTCGACCACGGCTCCCGAGGCGGGGCCATCCAGCGGGACCAGCGCGGCCATGAAGTAGCGGTTGCCCATGCCGAACCACTCGACCGGCCCGGCGAATTCCTCGCGACCCTCGCCGGCGAGCTTCTCGGTCTTGAGGACGTGCTCCACGTCGCCGTCGGCGAAGACCACCGGGCGCGGCGACTTCATGAAGCGGCCGGCCTTGCCGGTCATCACGTCGGCCACGCCGATCCAGAGGCCGTCGACGCTGCTGGCCCCGGTGTTGCGGAAGCGGACCTCCACCGTCGCGGTGTGGGGCTGCTCGCCCGGGGTGTAGCGCTTGTCGATCACCAGCCCGTCGGGCCGGCGGCGGGTGGCGCGCACGGCCTGCCCCGCGCGCTCGACCCGGTAGACCGAGGGATCGCCCGGACGACCCGCGCCGTCGTCGTCGAAAGCGCCGCCCCCGGCGATGACCAGGGCGCCCTCCCCCGTGAGGATGCGCTCGGGTTCGTCGCCGCCGACGTAGGGCTCCCACGGGCCGCCGGATCCGCCGGTCACCTTGCCGATGAGCCAGCTCGTCAGGGGAGTGACCTCGGGGGACTGGGTGTAGTCGGTCATCACGAGGTCGCGCACCGCCCCGTTGGCCGAGTGGACGACGCCCCGCCAGCCCTCGCCGGCGACGGCCTCCTCGCGCTCCGGCACGGTCTCGGCGACCGGCGGCGCCTCCTCGGGCGACGCCGCGGCGGGAGCCGGCTCCTCGGCGGCGGCCTCGGCCGGGGCGGTCTGGCCGGCACCCTCCACCAGCGCCTCGGCCGGCGGCGGCTCGGGGGGCGGCGGCCCGTACAGCGAGCTCCACAGCAGGTAGATCGCGAGGCTCAGCAGAATGGCCAGCATCGCCCGCCGATCCTGGTCACTGCCCATCGGGCCCTCCTCGTCCGGTCTCGGCCGCTCGCGCCTCGCCCGCGCCGTCCCCGGCGCCCGGGACCGCGCCGCGCCGCGGGGGAACCGGGTCGTAACCGCCCGGGTTGAAGGGGTTGCACCGCGCCACCCGCCAGGCGGCCAGCGCCAGGCCCCGCAGGGGACCGTGGCGGCGGAAGGCGGTCACCGCGTAGTGGCTGCACGTCGGCTCGAAGCGGCAGACCGACGGGGTGTACCGGGAGATCAGGCGCTGGTAGCCCCGCACCGTCCAGGCCAGGAGCATCGCCAGGGGGTTGGGGGCGGTGGCGGTCATGGCGACCCGGCCCCACCGGAGCCCCGGGATCGGGAGCGCGGTCGCGCCGAGCGGCGGCGGCGGCGTTCCGATCCACTTCCCGGCGCCGGTCGTCCGCCGGGAGCGAGCTGCCCGAGCACGGCGCCCACGTCGCGGAAGATCGCCTCGTAGCCGGCCCCGGCGGCGGCGGGCCGGGCGATGAGCACCAGGTCGGTTCCCTCGGGCAGCGCGGCCTTCTGCCGGCGTACCGCCTCGCGCAGCCAGCGCTTCACCCGGTTCCGCACCACGGCTCCGCCCACCCGCCGGCTCACCGTGAAGCCGACGTGGCGCCGACCCTCGGTACACGGGGCGACGCAGGCCACCAGGTACCTCCGGTGCACGCGCCACCCCGACCCCTGCACCCGGCGGAAGTCGCCGGAGCGTCGCAGGCGCAGGGACCGCGGGAGGCTCTCGTCGACGACCGACGTGGTCAGTTCCGCTTGGTCCGCACGACGGGAACGAGGCGCTTGCGCCCCTTCGCCCGCCGACGCCGGATGACGGCCCGGCCGCCGGGGGTGCGCATGCGGGCCCGAAAGCCGTGGGACCGCTTCCGCTTGATGTTGCTGGGCTGGTAGGTGCGCTTCACGATGTCCTCCGATTCCGGTTGCTGGCGAGGGTGTCCGCTCGACGCCGCCTGTGGAAAAACCCGCCGTCGCCGGTCGAGGGCCCGGACGGGGCCGCGTCCAGCGCTCAACGATGTCGGTCCACCCTCGCGAATCCTCCCGCCGGCCGGCCTGCGGGGGCCGCGCGATCACCGGATCGGGGAGGTCGGCCACCCGCGGCCGCTCGCGCGCGGACGGGAGGATTCCCGCCCCGGCGCATGCCGCCGAGCCCGGCTCCTATTGTGGGCGGCCAGCCCGGTCAAGGGTCCGGGCTCCGGGAGACGATCCGGTGAACCGGCGGTCGGATTCCCCCGCCCGCGCATCGCGTGAACATCACGGAATAAACTGCGTGATTCACGATTTCCACAACGGGGCTTCAACGACTTGCGAACACCCCGGGGCGTTGTGGAAATCGACCGCCGATGGTTAGATGGAGGGCGCTGGCGCCGGTGGTCGGTCGGCGCGTGCGGTCGGAAGAAGGGTCGAAGTGCGCCCGCTTTTCCTCGAGGCGGGCGCGTGGGTGTCCTGTGCCCCGACAACCCCTGCCACGAGGGAAGTCCGCCTCCATGATCGAGCTGTGGAACCAGGTCCAGAAGCGCATCGAGACGGCCGTCGGTCACCTGGAGTACCAGGTCTGGCTCCAGCCCTGCACGGTCAGCAACGGCGCGAAGGACACCATCACCCTGCACGCGCCGAACCGCTTCTACGTGGAGTGGATCCGCGACAACCTCCTCGCCACCATCGACCAGGAGCTGCGGAGCTTCACCGGCCGCCCGATCACCGTGCGCCTCGAGGCCGTCGATTCCTCCGGCACCGCCGAGGCCGCCGGCTCGACCGCGGGCGCCGACCCCGAGCCGCGTCCCCGCGGCGCCGCCCCCCTGCACGTCGACGACCCACCGGCCCGCGTTCCCGCCGCGCTCGAACGGCACGGCGAAGCGGCGATCCCCTTCGGCGAGCCCCCCGCCGAGGCGCCGGCCCCGTCGGTCGAGGCGAAGCCCGCGACGGCGCCGGCCCCGGCGGAACCGGTCTCCGACGACCTCCTCCCGGACAAGACCTTCGACACCTTCGTCGTCGCCTCCTTCAACGAGTTCGCCGCCACCTGCGCCCAGGCCGTCGCCGAGCGGCCCGCCGAGCCCAACCAGAACCCCCTGTTCATCTTCGGCGGCACCGGGCTGGGCAAGACCCACCTCATGCACGCCATCGGCAACGCCTTCGTCGAGCGGTGGCCCGACCGGCGCATCCGCTACGTGACCGCCGAGAACTGGACCAACGAGTTCATCGACTGCATCCGCACCGGATCGACCAAGGACTTCCGCCGGCGCTACCGCGAGGAGACCGGCCTGCTGCTCATGGACGACGTGCAGTTCCTCAGCGGCAAGGAGTCCACCCAGGAGGAGCTCTTCCACACCTTCGAGGCGCTGATGAAGCGCGGCTCGCAGATCGTGTTCACCGCCGACGTGCAGCCCCGCGAGATCAAGGGCCTCGAGCCGCGCCTCAGCACGCGCTGCGAGTCGGGCATCGTCGCCGAGGTGCAGCCGCCCAACGCCGAGACCCTCCTCGCGATCTTCGGGCGGAAGATCCAGGATCTCGACATCGAGGTCGACCCCGAGCTCGCCCGCTACATCTGCGCCCGCATCCGCGGCAACGTGCGCGAGCTCGAGGGCGCCCTCAACCGCCTCCAGGCCCTCTGCCGGGTCCACCGCCGCCAGCGGGCCACGCTCGACTTCGTGCGGACCTACGCCGGCGACATGATCTACGAGGAGCCCCGCAAGCCGAAGCCCGAGCACATCATCCGCACGGTGGCCCAGTTCTACGGCGTCGCGATCCACGACATCAAGGGCAAGCGCCGCAACAAGCACCTCGTCACCCCGCGGCACGTCGCCATGTTCCTCGTCCGCGAGGCCTGCGGCACCTCCTTCCCCGAGATCGGCCGCATCTTCGACCGCGACCACGCCACCGTCCAGCACGCCTGCAAGAAGATCCGCAAGCTCAAGCGGAGCGATCCCGACCTGCGGGCGGTGATCGACAAGCTGAGCAGCGAGTTCGGCTACTGATCCGCCGCGGGGGCGCGAAGCCGCCTTCACCGCCGTTCACCCGGTCCCGCCCAGGCCCGGCCGGCACCCGCTGGCCGGGCGCTTTCACGCTTGTGAACAGCTATGGAAAACCGTGTGAACAACCTTGGGACGGAAATTGGAGAACCGGGGCGGACCTGTGGGAAGCCAGGATTCTTCCACAGGCTTCCACAGCTCGTCCACGCCCCGCGCACAGATCCACGCCCCGGCGGGGCTCGCCGAGAAGACCGTCGTCGTCGGACGGCCCGGCGCTCTCCACACGGTCCACAACCCCTGCTTCGGCTGCGACTGCCTGGAACTTGAGAAAAAAAACTCACCGACCTCGCCACCGGCGCCCGCACCGCATGGAGATC
>WGAH01000583.1 GCA_015489145.1 Deltaproteobacteria bacterium | reverse complement strand
TCGCACATGTTCATCTCGCCGTCGGGCATCATGTCGATGGGCTGGATGATCAGGATGGTCTGCGCGTGGAGCCGGTCGGCGGCGAGGCGGGGGTGCCGCGCCACCTGCCGGGCCCACCGGGCCAGGCCCTCGCGAAGGCCCGGGTCGAGCAGCGCGCCGGCGGTGAGGGTGCTGCGGCCGTGGCGGAGCAGCTCCGGGTCGGAGTAGCCGAGCCAGGTGCCCTTCACCGCGTGGTGGGCGGTCTGGATCAGCTCCATGCTGCGGGGGCCCATCCAGGCCACCGTCTCGCCCGGGCGATCGCCGCGGGCCGGGCGCACGAGGCGGCTGGCGAGGAGCCACTTGAAGCTGTTGGGGTCCTTGGTGCCGCCGAGGTAGGCGGCGGGCTCGTAGTCGGGGTGCTCGGAGCGGATCGCCTCGACGACGTCGGCGGCGACGAGGGGCTCCGGGTTCCGGTCCTGGTCGTAGTAGATGCGCTCCTTGACGTCGACGGGCCGCCCCTTGGCGAAGTAGCGGAACTCCTGGGAGCGGGCGGTGCGGAACAGGATGAAGACCATGCTGTGCACGATGTCGGCGTGGTCCGCGGCCCACTGGACGAGGTGGGGCACCTCGTGGAGGGTGTGGCGGAAGATCGTGGCGTTGAAGGCGGTGGTCAGCCCGCCCTCGGCGGCGACCATGCGGGCGAGGCGCAGGCGCAGCTCGTCGAGTTCCCGCTCGGAACGCCCCTTCCATCCCGGGCGCCGCTGGCTGGAGTCGACGTGGAAGGTGAAGCCGTGGGCGCCGGCCTCCTTGAGCTCGTGGAGCAGCTCCGGGGTGAGGGCCAGGCCGTTGGTGTTGACGACGGGCTTCTTGCCGAAGTCGTGGCGCACCATGCGGACGATGTCGACGATGCGGGGGTGGACGAGGGGGTCGCCGCCGGCGATGCTGATGCTGTCGACGTTGCGCTGGCGGACGATCGCCTCGAGGTCGGCCCGCACCTGCTCGATGGACTTGTGGCTCTGGGGCTCGTTGGCGGAGTAGCAACCCTCGCAGTAGAGGTTGCAGGCCTTGGTGGGCTCGAGCCAGGCCAGCACGTTGTCGTTGAGGCTCCAGGGGAGCCGGTAGTAGTTCCTGGGGTGAAGCTCGGCGTGCATCGCATCCTCCCTCTCGGGCCCTCCCGCGGGCGCGGGAGGCGTCCCGGCCGGGGCCCCTAACCGCGAGGCGCGGCGGAGGTCAGCGGCCCGGAGGGGCGGGCCGGCATAGGGGCGGCGGGTGAGCAGCACCCTCCTCGGCGTGGCGGCCGGGCTCGGCGCGAGCGCGGCCTGGGCCCTGGCCAACGTCTTCATCCAGGCCGCCGGCCGGCGGGCGGGCTCGGTGCGACCGCTGTTCTGGGGGCAGGTGGTCGGCGCGGTGGCGATGCTGCCCTCGCTCTGGTGGTTCCGCCCGTCCGGGGACCCGGTGCCCTGGAGCTGGCTGGGGGTGGCCTCGGCGGCGGCGGCGGTGGCCTACCTCGGGATGTTCCGGGCCTTCGCCCTCGGGCCGGTGAGCGTGGTCAGCCCCCTCGTGTCCACCTGGGCCGTCGTCAGCGGCGCCCTGGGCGTCGCCCTGTTCGGCGAGCGCCCCGGCCTCCTTCGCCTGGCCGGCGGCGGCCTGGTGGTGGCCTGCGTGGTCGCCATCGCGGCGCGGGCCCCGGGGGAGCGGGCCTGGCGGGGCCCGAAGGCGGCGGTGGTGGGCTGGAGCCTCGCGAGCGCCCTCGGCTTCGGGGTGATGGTGGCGGCGCTCCGGCCGCTGGAGGCCGCCCTGGGCCCGGCCCTCACCGTTCTCGCCGTCTGGGCGGGGCAGTGGGCGCTCAGCGGCCCCGTGGTGCTCCGGCCGCCGCTGGCGCTCCCGGCCGGCGCCTGGCGGCCGGCGGCCCTGCTCGGCTTGTGCGAGGCGGCGGGATTCCTCAGCATGGAGCTCGGGGTGCGCGCCGCGCCGGTGACGGTGGTGGCGCCGGCGAGCAGCCTCTCGGTGCTGTTCACCGTGATCCTCGGCGGGGCCTGGCTCGGCGAGCGGGTCGGGCCCGAGCGGCTGGCGCTGGCCGCCGGCGTGGTGCTCGGCGTGGCGGCCCTGGGGGTCGGGTAGCCGGCCCCGCCGGGCCGGGGCCGGGAGAAGCGGTGCAAGAAAACCGGGAGGAGACGGGTAGGGGGACGGGGTAGCATGCCC
>WGAH01000582.1 GCA_015489145.1 Deltaproteobacteria bacterium | reverse complement strand
CTTCCGCCTCGGTGGCCGGCCGGGGCGGGGCCGGCTCCGCGTCGTCGGGCCGACGGGTGGCGCGGGCGTCGAGCACCGCCTGGGAGAGGGTGCGGCGGGCCTCTTCGGCGGCCGGGTTCGCCAGTTGCACCGAGCCGCCCGCCAGCATCCAGGCGAGGCCCACGCGCGCCCACTCGTCGAGGAGCTCCCGCCGCCGCCGGTCGAGGGCCTCGAGGCGCCGCCGCTCGTCGAATTCCGCCAGGGGGTCGGCGGCCACGCGCCGGCTGGCCTCGGCCCAGGCCTGCTGGGCCGCCACCAGCTCGCGGCCGATGCGGTCGAAACGTTCGCGCAGGGTGGCGACCTCGAGCTCGCCTTCCTCGGGTGCGGCGGTCATGGGGGCTCCAATGCAAGCGGGAATCGGCTCCCGCCCCCATAGCCCAGGCGCGGCGCGAACCAAGCCCCGGGGGGGGCTCAGCAGCCGCCGGCGCAGAAGGTGAGGGTGCTCGCCGCCGCGAGCTCGGCGTGGCGGATGTCGGGGGCCTCCCAGGGCTCGCCGTCCACCCGCACCGCCTCGACCTCGCCGCCGCCGAGCCGCTCGATCACCAGGGTCGTGCCGTCCTCGCGGTCGATCTCCACCCGGTCGAACAGCGGATCGCCGAGCACGTAGCGGTCGCTCCCCGCCAGGGGGTAGAGCCCGATGGCCGCCCAGACGTACCAGGCCGACAGGGTGCCGGCGTCGTCGTTGCCCGCCAGGCCGTCGGCGCCGGTGCCGTACTGCGTCTCCTCGATCCAGCGCACCCACTCCCGGGTGAGGTCGGGGCGGCCGGCGAGGGCGAACAGCCACGCGGCGTGCAGGTCGGCCTCGTTGCCGTGCCAGTAGTACGGGTCGGGCAGGCCGTCCTCGCCCGCCTCGTACTCCGCCCGCGCCCCCTCGAAGAAGGCTTCGAGGCGCGCGACGGCGGCCTCCTCGCCGCCCAGGGTCGCGAACAGCCCTTCCGGGTCCTGGGGCACGAGCCAGAGGTACTGCCGGGCGTTGCCCTCGGCGTACTCGTCGAGCCAGGCCGATTCCGAGGGGAAGTCGTCGAAGCTGCCGTCGGACAGGCGGGCGTGGAAGAAGCCCACCTCGGGGTCCCAGACGTTGGCCCACCAGCCGGATCGCTCGGCGAGGTGGGCGGCGGTGGCGGCGTCCACCCCGGGGGCGCCCTCGGCGGCGGCCAGGGCGGCGTCGGCGATGTTCAGCTCCTGGAGGTTGGCGACGGAGGTGCCGACCACGTCGGCCGGATACCAGCCGGTGGCCTCGAGGGTGGCGACGTCGGGGGGCGCCCCGTAGGGCGCGTCGACCGCGCCGGTGGCGACGGCGACGGCGGCGGGGAAGATGCTGTCCTCGCCGAAGTCGCGCAGGCCCTTGATCCAGGCCTCGGCGGCGACGATGGCAGCCGGGGTGCCCACCATGAAGCCGCCGTCCCAGTCGGCGATGGGCCAGCGCGGCAGCGCCCCGCCCTGCTCGGCCATGCGCGCCAGGGAGCCGAGGAGGGCCCGGTGGGTGTCGGGCCACAGCAGCGTGTAGAGCGGGTGGACCGTGCGGTAGGTGTCCCACAGGGAGAAGTCGGTCCAGTAGGGCCCGTCCTCGTGGACCTGCCGGTCGAAGCCCCGGTAGCGCCCGTCGGCGTCCGACCACAGCGTCGGCATCATGTGGGTGTGGTACAGGGCGGTGGCGAAGATGCGGCGCTGGTCCTCGGTGCCGCCCCACACGCGAATGGGGGCGAACACGGTCTCCCAGGCCGTCCGCGCCTCCGTGAGCTCGGCGTCCTGGTCGAAGTCGTCGTGCTCGGCCGCCAGGTTGGCCTCGGCGCCCGCGGCGTCGGTGGTGCTCAGCGCCACCCGCACCCGCACCGTCCGCGCGTCGAAGCGCAGCCAGGCCCCCAGCGAGGCGCCCTCGTCGGGTTGCTCCCAGAGGCTCGCCGGCCCGGCGCTCGCCATCGCGGCGGTGGCCCCCTCGCGAAGCTCGCCCTCGGTCCAGGTCCCCCAGGCCACCGGGGGCGGGTCGAAGACGGCGGTGAACCACACGGGGAACGGGTCGGCGAGGTCGCCCCAGGTGAGCGCCTCGCCCCGGACCGTCCCCGCCTCGGGGTCGAGGCTCACCTGGCCGGACAGGCACACGCCGTCGCCGAGGGTGTGGCACACGTCGAGGATGAGGGTGGGCTGGGCCACCGAGGCCTCGAAGGCGTAGCGGTGCAGGGCGGTGCGGGTGCCGGCCACGATGTCGACCTGCACGGCCGGGTCGTCGAGGCGCACCGCGTAGCGGCCGGGCTCGACCGTCTCGTCCTCGTGGCGGAAGACGGCGCGGTAGCCGGGGCGGCTGGTGCGCGAGGCGTCGAAGCCGTCCGAGGGCATGAGCGCCACCAGCCCGTAGTCGGTGCCGCCGACCCCGTGCAGGTGCATGTGCGAGAAGCCCTCGATGTGCACGTCGTCGTAGTGGTAGCCCCCGCCCCGGTAGACGCCGAAGGAGGCGCCGTACTGGTCGGAGGTGTCGGGCCCGGCCTTGACGAGCCCGAAGGGACGCGTGGCCGCCGGGGTGCCCGAGCCGACGCCGTAGCCGAAACCGCCGGTGCCGATGAGGGGGTCGACCCAGGCGATCAGGTCGACCGGGTCGTCCGGCTCGGCGTCGTCGGGCGGGCGGGCGCAGGCGAGGACGAGGAGGGCGATCGCGAGCATGGGGGGAGTGTGCCACGCCGCGTGCGGATCGGCGCGGGGTCTGGTAGGCTGGGCCGGGGCCGGCGGGACGGGCCGGTCCGCCGACAGGAGCGCGCGTGCAGCCCGAGACCCGCCGCTACCAGGTGCTGGAAGCCGTCGGGCGCGGCGGTTTCGGCACGGTCTACCGGGCGCAGCTCCTCGGGCAGGGCGGCTTCCGCAAGCTGGTCGCCCTGAAGGTGCTGAATCCCGACATCGCGGAGCAGGGGGGCTTCGCCGAGCGGCTTCGCGACGAGGCCCGCATGCTGGGCCTCATCAGCCACCGCGCCGTGGTGCGGGTCGACGGCCTGCTCCTGCTCAACGGCCGGTGGACGGTCGTGATGGAATTCGTCGAGGGCGTCGACCTCAAGCGCCTCCTCGGCCTGGGCCCCATGCCGGTCGGCCCGGCGCTGGAGGTGGTCGAGGAGGTCGCCGGGGCGCTGGCCGCCGCCTACGAGCTTCCGGGGCCCTCGGGCCAGCCCCTCCGGCTGCTGCACCGCGACGTCAAGCCCTCCAACATCCGGCTCACGCGCACCGGCGAGGTCAAGATCCTCGACTTCGGCGTGGCGCGGGCCGAGTTCCAGCACCGCGAGTCGGTGACCCGCTCGCTGTTCTTCGGCTCCCTCGGCTACATGGCCCCCGAGCGTCTCGACGGCATCGACACCCACGCCGGCGATGTCTACGCCCTGGGCGCCGTCCTCTACGAGCTGCTCACCGGGGTGCCCCTCGGGCGCACCTCCGGCAACCGCGAGCGCCACGTCGCCCACGTGCAGGCCGCCCTGGCCCGCCTCGACGCGGTGGTGCGCGACGACGAGGTGGTGGGGCTGGTGCGCGCCTGCCTGGCCTACGACGACGGCTTGCGGCCGAGCGCCCGCGAGCTGGGGAGGCGGGCCCACGGGCTGCGGCGGCGCTACCCGGAGCCCTGGCTCAAGGACCTCGCCGAGCAGCTCGTGCCCGGGCTGGAGGCCGCCCAGGCGGGCATTCGCGACGAGCTGTCGGGCACGGTGCTCGTCGAGCAGGGGCTGGTCTCGGGCGGCCTGCCGGCGGCGGCCTCGGCTCCGGGCTCCTGGCGCTGGATGGCGGTCCTGTCCGGCGTGCTCAGCGCCGGGCTGGTGATCGCGGTCGGGGGCGGCCTGGCGGTGGCGCTCATCGGGGTGGGGCGCGACGCCCCCGCGCCGGCCGCCGCTCCGGCGGCCCCGGTCTCCGACGAGGCGGCGCTCACCCTCGCGGGGGTCGAGGCCGACGAGGCGGCCGGGCTTCCGAGCGGCGCGGCGGAACTCGCGACGGCCGAGGCCGCCCCGGCGACGCGAGCGGGTTCCCGGGCCGCCGAGCGGGCGGCCGCGCCCCGGGAAGGCGAGGGGAAGGCCGCCGCGCCCGCCGGCTCCGACGAGGGCGGCGACACCGGCCTCGCCGACCAGCTCGGCGCGTCCGGCGGAACGCCCGCGCCCGGGGCGGCGACGGGCTCCTCGGCGTCCTCGCGGGCGACCTCGGCGTCCTCGCGGGCGACTTCGGCGTCTTCGCGGAGCACCCCGGCCGCCTCGGGTCGGACCTCGACGCCCGCCGGGTCGGCCTCGGCGTCCTCCGGCGGCCTGCCGGCGGTGAGCTACGCCCCGGCGCCCACCAGCGGCCCCAAGGGCTCGGTGCTCGTTTCCGGCGACACCCGCCGGGTGCGCCTCGTGCGCGGGGGGCGGTCGTGGCGACCGGGCATCGTCGCGCCGGGCACCTACGAGGTCCTGGCCTCCTTCGACGGGCGCACCGAGGTGCTGGCCGGTACCGTGCAGGTGTCCGCCGGCGACCGGGTGCAGCTCGTCTGCCGCAAGGGCCTGCGGCGCTGCGCGAGGCGGTAGGCGGTGGGCATCCTGGGCCGCATCCTCAACCTCACCCGGGGCGCGTGGGCCGTCCGGGTTCGCGGGCGGGGCCTCGACCCGGCGGCCGAGGCGGCGCTGGACCGCGAGCTCGCCGCCCGCCCCGCGGCTCCGCCGCGCCCGGCCGCCTCCCGCGATGCGCGCCCGGCCGAGCCCGCCGAGTCCCCGGCGCTGCGGGCGTTGCGGGCCGAGTTCGAGGCCGGTCGCCTGGGCGAGGCGGAATACCTCCGGCGGCGCGCGGCCCTGCTCGCGGGGCGGCGACCCGGCGAGGACGTCGAGCGGAAGCTGTAGTCCGGCATGGCCCTGCCCCGGGAACGCGGCGCGCTGGAGCGGTGGGTGGCCCCCGCCTGCCTGCTGCTGGTGGCGGCGGCGGTGGCCCCCTCGCTGCCCGGCGGCTTCGTGTGGGACGACCACAGCCTCGTCGCGGCCAACCCGGTCCTCGACCACCCGCTGCGCGCCCTGGCCTCCGACCTGTTCGGCCCGGCCACCGGCGAGCGCTCCGACGTCTACCGCCCGCTGTTCGTCCTCAGCCTCCTGCCCGGCCACGCCCTCGGCCTCGGAGCCGGCTTCGAGCGCCTGGTCAACCTCGGCCTGCACCTCGGCGCGGTGGCGCTGCTGGCCCGGCTCGGCGTCGCCCTGGGCGCCGGGCACGCGGCGGCGTGGCTCGGCGCCGCCGCCTTCGGGGCCCACCCGGGCAGCCTCGAGGCCGTCGCCTGGATCGCCGGGCGGCAGGAGAGCCTCGCCCTGCTGGCCCTCCTCGGCGCCACCCTCGCCTGGGCGCGCGGGCGGGGGGCCCTGGCCGGGGCGCTGCTCGCCCTCGCCCCCTTCGCCAAGGAGTCGATGCTGGTCGCCCCGGCGGTGGCGGGGGCCTGGATGCTCGGGGACCGGCGCCCGCGCCTGGCACCGCTGGCCGGCGCCCTCGCCGGAGCGGGGGCCTACCTCGGGGTGCGGGCGATCCTCGGCATCCCGGTGCCGGCGGGGGCGGCGCTGCTCGATCCCCTCGGGGCCCTCGGGGCGGCGCTCGTCCGATGGGCGGGGCTGCTCGCGCTCCCCTGGACGGCCGACGCCCTGCCGCCCTACCACCCCCGGCCGCTATGGGGGGCGGCGGCCGGGGGTGGTAG
>WGAH01000581.1 GCA_015489145.1 Deltaproteobacteria bacterium | reverse complement strand
GCACGAGAAGGGGCAGGGTTTCGCCGTCGATCTCGATGCCGAAGTCCCAGACGTAGCCGTTGACCGCGTCCACGATGTGCTGGATGAGCGCCACGCCGGGCGGCCCTTCGACCTGGCGATCCTCGACCTCACCGTCCCCGGCGGCCTCGGCGGCGCGGCCACCCTCGCCCAGCTCGCGGCGCTCGACCCGGGCGTGCGGGCCATCGTCACCAGCGGCTACTCCGACGACCCGGCCATTCGCGACCACCGCGCGGCCGGCTTCGCCGCCGCCCTGCCCAAGCCCTTCCGCTTCGCCGATCTCGACGCCGCCCTGGCCGCCGCCCTCGCCGAGGACGAGGCCGCGGACTGATCCCTCGCCCGTGTACAATCGCCCCCCGCGCCCGCGGGCGCGACAGGAGGCGGCGTGGCGCTCATCCAGCACATCGTGGACGCGGTCAACGGCTACGTCTGGGACTTCGGCATCGAGATCGACGGCGAAACCCTGCCCCTTCTCGTGCTCGCCCTGCTGGGGACCGGCGTCTTCCTCACCTTTCGGCTCGGCTTCCTGCAGGTTCGCAAGCTGCTGCACGGCTTCGCCGTCGCCTCGGGGCGCTACGACGACCCGGACGACCCCGGCGACGTCAGCCACTTCCAGGCCCTCACCACCGCCCTGTCGGCCACGGTGGGCATCGGCAACATCGCCGGCGTCGCCATCGCGATCCACTGGGGCGGCCCCGGCGCCCTGTTCTGGATGTGGGTGACGGCGCTCCTCGGCATGGCGACCAAGTACACCGAGGTCACCCTGGCGCTGCGCTACCGCGACGTCGGCGAGGACCGCGATCCCCACCGCTGGGAGGGCTCCGTCAGCGGCGGGCCGATGTACACGATGGAGCGCGGCCTGGGCTGGAAGCCCCTCGCCGTGTTCTTCGCCGTCGCCCTCGGCCTCACCTCCTTCCTGACCGGCAACGCGATCCAGGCCAACACCGTCGCCGACACGATGGAGACCTTCGTCGGCGTGCCCCCCTGGGTCACCGGCCTCGTCACCGCCACCGTCGTCGCCGCCGTCATCCTCGGCGGCATCTCGCGCATCGGCCGGGTCACCGGCATCGTCGCCCCGCTGATGGCCGGCATCTACGTGCTCGGGGCCCTCGCGATCCTCGCGCTGCACATGGGCGACCTGCCCGGGGCCCTCGCCCGCATCCTCACCGAGGCCTTCTCGCCCCGCGCCGGCGTCGCGGGCACCGGCACCGGCGCCTTCCTGCTGACGATGATGTGGGGGGTCAAGCGCGGCCTGTTCAGCAACGAGGCCGGCCAGGGCTCGGCCCCGATCGCCCACGCCGCCGCCAAGACCGAGGAGCCGGTGAGCGAGGGCGTGGTGGCGCTGGTGGAGCCCTTCATCGACACCATCGTCATCTGCACGATGACCGGCCTGGTCGTCCTCGTCACCGGGGCGTGGTCGGCGCGCATCCCCACCGAGATCGCGCTGGACGGCGGCGACCTGGGCTGGGTGCAGGAGCAGGCCGACGGGCGGGTGGAGCCGGTGCCGGCGCCCGCGGAGGTGCGGGTCGAGAACGGGCGCGTCGTCGGCGACTCCGCGAAGCTCGCCTGGCACGAGGTCGCCGTGGAGCCCCTCTACGCCGACGCCGCGATGAGCCGCCCGTTCACGGGCCGCATCCTGCCGGCCGAGGCGCGGGCGGTGGCCGACGACGGCACGGCGCTCGGGAGCCTGCACGGCGAGGCGGTCGAAAACGGGGCCCCCCTCACCATGCTCGCCTTCGAGCGCGGCCTGCCCGGCACCTGGGGCCGGGTGATCGTCGTGCTGAGCGTGTTCCTGTTCGCCATCTCCACCGCGATCTCGTGGAGCTACTACGGCGACCGCTGCGCCCACTACCTGTTCGGGCCCCGGGCCGTGCTGCCCTACAAGATCGTGTACGTGATCATGCACTTCGTCGGCGCGGTGCTGTCGCTGACGGTGGCCTGGACCCTCGGCGACATCTTCCTCGGCATCGTGATCCTGCCCAACCTGCTGTCGATGATCCTGCTGTCGCGCCAGGTGGCCGACATGACCCGCAGCTACTTCGAGCGCCGACCCTGGGAACGGCGCGCCGGCGGGTGAGGCCGGAGGCCGGCGCTCCTCGTGCTCGCGGCGATGCCGGCGGTCGGCCGGCGCCCAGGGCCAGCCGGAGGCGGGCGCGCCTCGACCGCTCCGACCCCGCCGGGCTGCGCGGAAGCCGGAGCTGCTCGGCCGCTCGAGCGGCCGGTGGACGGCCATCCGGGTGGGTCCCGCGCGCGGGAGGGCCCGCCTTGGCCGCGCCGGTGCGCGGGAGGCCCCATTCTGGCCGTTTCGTGCCGTGAATCGGCGCCCCACCGAACCGGCGCGGCACCTGGACCACGATGAAACCTCGCCTTTCACGAAGCGCGGGCGCGAGAATCCCGCGACCCCGGCCATCCAAGGCCCTCCCGCGTCGAGAAGGGGGCGTGTTCGCGGCTCCCGCGCGCGGGAGACCCGATTCTGGCCGGCCTGGGCGGGCCGCCCGTCCCGCCCGCGCGGTCGGCCGGTGCTCCGAGGCCGGCACTCCTCGACCGCTCCAAGCACGCGCATGCCGGCCGGAGGCGGGCGCTCCTGTGCGGCCGGTGCGCGGCGGGGCGGGGTCGGCTACGCTCGGGGCATGCGCGAACCGACCGGATGGGGCGTGCGCCTGCGGCGGTGGCTGGGCCGGGCCTTCCTGCGCCTCGCCGGCTGGGAGGCGGTGGGCGCCGAGCACGTCGTCGACAAGGGCGTGATCATCGCCGCCCCCCACACGAGCAACTGGGACGGCGTCTTCATGCTCGCCGTGGCCTGGGCGATGGACCTGCGCCTGTCGTGGATGGTCAAGGACTCGCTCACCCGCGGCCCCCTCGGCTGGCTGGTGCGCGCCACCGGCGGCATCGGCGTCGACCGCAGCGCCCGCCACGACACGGTGGAGCAGCTCCGCTGGCGCTTCGAGCGGAGCGACCGGCTCCTCCTCGCCATCGCGCCCTCCGGCACCCGCGGCCGGCGCGACCACTGGCGCAGCGGCTTCTACCACGTCGCCCGCGCCGCCGGCGTGCCGATCCTCCTCGGCTTCCTCGACTACGCCCGCAGGCGCGGGGGCATCGGCGGCGCGCTGCGCCCCACCGGCGATCTCCGGGCGGACATGGACCGCATTCGAGCCTTCTACGCGCCGATTCGCGGCAAGCACCCCGAGCTCGAGAGCCGCATCCGCCTGAAGGCCGAGGACCCGCCCCCCGAGGACACCGCCCCCGAGGAATAGCCCGCCTCAGTCCCCGTCCGCCTCCAGGCGGGCGCGCATCTCGGCGAAGCGGGCGCGGTCGGCCTCGCGGACCTCCGGGAAGCGCAGGTCCAGCGATTCCAGCGCGCGGACGACGATGTCGGCCACCGTGGCCCGCATGAAGGCCTTGTCGTCGGCGGGGATCGCGTACCACGGCGCCCAGGGCCGGCTCGTCGCCCGCAGCGCCGCCTCGTAGGCCACCATGTAGCGGTCCCAGGCGGCCCGCTCGCGCACGTCGGCCACCGAGAACTTCCAGTGCTTCTCGGGCTCGTCGAGGCGCGACAGGAAGCGCCGCCGCTGCTCGCCGCGGCTGACGTTGAGCCAGAACTTGAGCACCACCGTGCCGTTGCGGGCGAGGTGCCGCTCGTGGTCGCGAATGCTGGCGAGCCGCTCCTCCCAGAGCCGGTCGAGGGGCGGCACCCGGGGGAGGCGCTGCCCTTCGAGGTACTCGGGGTGCACCCGCACCACGAGCACCTCCTCGTAGTAGGAGCGGTTGAACACGCCGATGCGCCCGCGCTCGGGAAGGCGCTCCACCGTCCGCCACAGGAAGTCGTGGTCGAGCTCCTCGGCCGAGGGCTGCTTGAAGGCGCTCACCTGGCAGCCGGCCGGGTTCACCCCGCTGAGCACGGCGCGAATCGTGCTGTCCTTGCCCGCGGCGTCCATCGCCTGGAAGACCAGCAGGACGGCGTGGCGGTTTTCGGCGTACAGGCGCTTCTGGAGCGCGCTGAGGCGCTTGACCCGCTTCTTGAGCAGCTTCTTGAGCGCCTTGCGCTCCGGCGCCTCCGCCGGGGGCCGGGTCGGGGCCCCGGCGACGGAGAACGACCCGTCGAAGGGCACGAGGTAGGGACTGTCCACGGCTTCGAACACGGCGACCTCCCGGGCGGGGAGGCCGCAGTATGGCACGGTCCGAGGCCCCGGCGTGGCATGATGCCCCCATGGAACGCCTGACGAGCGGGGACATCGACCGGGTGATGCGCTTCGAGGCGCCGCCGGTGCTCAGCGAGCCCTACCGCGACGCCTTCGCCGACTTCGGCGCGCCGGCGCAGCGCCTGATGCGCGCCTTTCCCCTCGTCGAGGCCGTGCTGCGCTACCTCGTCGCCGCGCTGGCCGCCGAGGCGGTCGCCGCCCGCGTCGCCGCGCCGGGCCCCTACCGGGACCTCGTCCACCGCCTCCACAAGCCCACCCTCGGCATGTGGAGCAAGGCCGCCGAGGCCCTCGCCCGCGCCCTCGTCGTCCGCACGCCCCCGGGACTGCCGCCCTTCGCGCGGGTGCTCGCCGAGCCCGGCGGCGCCCGGGCCCCGGCGGCGACGGCCCTCGAAAACCTCGTGATCCTCCGCAACGAGGTGGCCCACCGCTCCCGGGGCATGGCGCTCTCCGACCGCGAGGCGAGCACCCGCCTCGCCGCCGCGCGGGCCGAGCTCGACCGGGTGCTCCGGGCGCTGGCCCCCCTCGCCCGCCGGCCGGTGTTCGTCCTCGAGAGCCGCCGACGGGTCGTGGGCCTCGGCCCCCGCGGCCACCTGCTCCGCTTTCGGGGCCCGGACGTGGACGGCTTCGACGAGGCCCTCGACCTCGGCCCGCTGCCCGAGGGGGTGCCCTTCCTCGTCGGCGACGACGGCGGCGCGCTGCGCCTCGGCCCCTTCCTGGCCGCCGACCTCGCGCGGGGCTCCCGGCCGGCGCTCCGCCTCCTCGCCCGCTGGAGCCCCGAGGCTCCGCTCTACGACGCCCTCGGCGACGGCGACCTCGTGTCCCTGCCCGACGCCGCCGCCGGCGCCCGCACCCCCGAGGCCTTCGTCGCCGCCCACCACGCCGCGGTGCTCCACCCGGGGCTCCTCCCGTCGGCGCGCCTCGCCGAGCTGGTGGGCGCCCCCGGACTCGACGCCGGTCCCCTCGCCCCCGGCCGACGCCTCGAAGGCGCCGTCGAGGTGGGCGCGCTGCTCGGCCGTCCCGCCCCCGGCACCTGGGTCTACGCCGCCCGCTGCCCGGAGCCCGCCGCCGTCCTCGTCGCCGCCGACGCGGCGGCGCTCCGCTTGAGAGAGGCCCTCGGGCGTGCGGAAAAGGCGAGGGTGGCCGAGGTGGTCGAGGGT
>WGAH01000580.1 GCA_015489145.1 Deltaproteobacteria bacterium | reverse complement strand
GACGCGGACCTCGCCGACCGGCTCGCGGCGGTGGAGGCGCGCCTCGCCGCCCTCGCGGACAAGCTCGAGAAGTCCGGCGAGTAGCCGGGGAGGACCGCATGGAGGACACCCGCCTGGTGGCGATCACCAGCGAGGACGGGCGCGGCCTGGACGGCCGGGTGAGCGCCCACTTCGGGCGCTGCCCGGCCTACACCCTGGTCGAGGTGCGCGATGGGCGGCCCGGGGCCGTCCGCGTCGTCGACAACCCCTTCGCCGCCTCCCACGCCCCCGGCGTCGTGCCGGCCTTCCTGCGGGACCTCGGCGCCGACGTCGTGATCACCGGGGGCATGGGACCCCGGGCCATCGCGATGTTCGAGCGGTTCGGCACGGAGGTCGTCACCGGCGCCTCCGGCCGCATCGGGGAGGCGCTGGAGACCTGGCTCGCCGGAGAGCTGGCGGGCACCGAGCCCTGCGCGGAGCACGAGCACCACGGAGACCACGCCGATGACCACCGCTGAGATCCTCGCGATTCCCCTGGACGCCGACGACCGGCAGGACCGGATGGGCGCGCGCTTCGGCCGCGCCCCGGCCTTCCTGCTCGTCGACCTCGGGAGCGGCGCCCGCCGCGTCGTCCCCAACCCGGGCTCCCGTGCCGACCACGGCGCCGGCCCCGCCGCCGCCGGGATCGTCGCCGAGGAGGGCGCCACGGTGGCGGTGGCCCCGCACTTCGGCGAGCGGGCCACCGAGGCGCTCCGGGCCCTCGGGTTGCGCCTGGCCCACGCCAGCGCCGGCGCCCCCGTCGAGGAGCTGATCGAGGCCGCGCGCGCCGGCGCGCTCCCCGCCCTCCGGTGAGCGGGCGCGTGCCATGAGGATCGCCTTCGCCAGCGG
Source organism: Deltaproteobacteria bacterium (assembly GCA_015489145.1). Taxonomy (GTDB): domain Bacteria; phylum Myxococcota_A; class UBA796; order UBA796; family UBA2385; genus S143-5. The sequence continues at coordinate 7,347 of WGAH01000580.1, read as the reverse complement.
CAAGGGTGGCACCGGCAAGACGATGATGGCCACCAGCGTGGCCCGCGTCGCCGGGCCCGGCGCCGCCTACGTGGACGCCGACGTCGAGGAACCGAACGGGCACCTGTTCCTCCACCCGACGGTGGAACGGGAAACCCGCTTCGCGGTGGACCTGCCCGAGCCGGTGCCGGATCGCTGCGACGGGTGCCGCCTGTGCCAGCAGCACTGCGCCTTTCACGCGATCCTGGTGGCGGGGACCCGGGTGCTGGTCTTTCCGGAGCTGTGCCACTCCTGCGACGTGTGCGTGGACGTGTGCCCCCGCGATGCCCTCGCCGTCGGCAAGATGGAGACGGGCACCGTTCGACTGGGCGATGCGGACGGCATCTTCGTGGTGGAGGGCCGCCTCGACGTCGGCCAGGCGCGGGCCACCCCCCTCATCGGCCACGTCACGCGGGCCGCGCCGCCGGACGCCGACCCGGTCCTCATCGACTGCCCGCCCGGCACGTCCTGTGCCGCGGTCAGCTCGGTGGAGGGCGCCGACCTGGTGGTGCTGGTGACCGAGCCCACCCCCTTCGGCCTCCACGACCTCGAGCTGGCGGCGGAGATGTGCCGGGAGCTGGGCAAGCCGGTCGCCGCCGTGATCAACCGGGCCGACCTCGGCGACGAGGCCGTGCGGAACTGGCTGGCGGAGCGGGGCATCCCGCTGCTCGCCGAGATCCCCTTCGACCGGGGCATCGCCGAGACCTACGCCGCGGGCGGGGTGGTCGCCGACCGCTCGGTCGCCGTGCGCCGAGCGGCGGAGGCGGTCCTCGCCCACGCCCGCCGGGAGCTGTCATGACGGGAGACCCGACGCGCATCGCCGTCTTCAGCGGCAAGGGCGGAACCGGCAAGACGACGCTGGTGGCCTCGCTGGTCCGGCTCGCCGGTCGCGTCGTCGCCGTGGACTGCGACGTGGACGCCGCCAACCTCGCCCTCCTCGTGCCCGGCGAGGACGGCCCGCCCACGCCCTTCGTCGCCGGCGAGAAGGCCCGTATCGACCCCGACGCCTGCCTCGGCTGCGGGGAGTGCGCCGACGCCTGCTCCTTCGGGGCCGTCGTCCCCGACGCGGGGGTCTACCGGGTGCGGCAGGTGTTCTGCGAGGGCTGCCGGGCCTGCGGCCTGGCCTGCCCCACCGGCGCCATTCGCTACGAGCCCGACACCGCGGGCACCTGGCGGGTGCGGCGCACGCCGGAGGGCTGGCTGGTTCACGCCCGCCTCGGCATCGCCCAGGACAACTCCGGCAAGCTGGTGAGCGAGGTGCGGAAGGCCGCGGATCGCATCGCCGCCGAGGAGGGCATCGGCCTCGTCCTCATCGACGGTCCCCCCGGGGTGGGCTGCCCGGTGCACGCCGCCATCGGCGGGGTGGACCTCGCCCTCGTCGTCGCCGAGCCCACGCCGGCCGGTCACCACGACATGGAGCGCATGCTGGAGCTGGCGCGGCACTTCGACATCCCAGCCGCCGTGCTGATCAACAAGCACGACCTCTCGCCGCCGGGCACGCGGCGCATCGAGGAGACCTGCGCCCGCCTCGGCGTGCCGGTCCTCGGCCGCATCCCCTTCGACCCGGCCGTTCCCGGGCGCATGGCCCAAGGGCGCACCCCCCTCGGCGGCGGCGGCGAGGTGGAGCGTTCCATCCGCGAGATCCACGCGGCCCTCGCCGAGCGGGCGGCGCGTTAGCGGGGTCCCGTGGCCGACCGCCCCGACCGCATGAACGACCTCATCCTCGACTCCATCGAGGAGGGGGTCTTCACCGTCGACCGCGAATCGCGCATCACGAGCTTCAACCGCGCCGCCGAGCGGATCACCGGCTGGTCGCGGGACGAGGCCCTCGGGATGCGGTGCTGGGAGGTGTTCCGCTCGGACCTGTGCGGGCCGGACTGCCCCCTGCACCGCACCATGGCCGGCGAGGAGCCGCGATCCGAGGTGCCGGTGCGCGTGCTCGACCGCGCCATGGAGGAGCTGCCGATCCGCATCTCCACCGCGGCGCTGCGGGGCGAGGACGGCGAGGTGGTGGGCGGCGTCGAGATCTTTCGCGACACCAGCGAGCTGGAGGCCCTGCGGCGCGAGCTCCACGGCACCCACGTCTTCGAGGACATCGTGGGCGTCAGCGCTCCCATGCAGGCCCTCTTCCGCATGCTGCCCGACGTCGCCCGATCCGACGTGCCGGTGCTCGTGCGCGGGCCGAGCGGGTCGGGCAAGGAGATGGTCGCCCAGGCGCTGCACCGCCTCAGCGACCGGGCCGAGGGGCCCTTCGTGCGGGTCAACTGCGGCGCGCTGCCCGACACCCTGCTCGAGAGCGAGCTGTTCGGCCACCGCCGGGGCGCGTTCACCGACGCCCGCCGGGACCACGTGGGCCGGTTCGTCGAGGCCGACGGGGGTACGCTCTTTCTCGACGAGATCGGCGACACCTCCCCGGCCTTCCAGGTCAAGCTCCTGCGCGCCCTCGAGGAAGGGGAGGTGCGGCCGCTGGGTGCCGAGCGCAGCGTGCCGGTGGACGTGCGCGTCGTCAGCGCCACCCACCGCGACCTCGCCCGGATGGTGGCCGAGGGACGCTTTCGCGAGGATCTCTACTACCGGCTTCGCGTCGTCGAGCTCGTGCTGCCGCCCCTGTCCGAGCGCCGGGAGGACATCCCGCCGCTCGTCGAGCACCTCCTCGGCCGCATCGCCCTCCGGCGCGGCATTCCCGTGCCGGCCGTCTCGCCGGCGGCGATGGAGGCGCTGCGCCGGGCCTCCTACCCGGGCAACGTCCGGCAGCTCCGCAACGCCCTCGAACACGCCCTCGTCCTGTCCCGCGGGGGCGCGATCCGGCCCGAGCACCTCCCCGCCGAGCTGCGCGCCCGCCCCCGCTCCTCCCCGCGGGGACTGCGGCGCGGGCCACCGCTGCACGTCGACCCGGCCACCCTCGACCCGGAGGCCCGGGAGGTCTGGGAGGCGCTGGCCACCCACCGCTGGAACCGCTCGGCCGCCGCCGCCGCCCTGGGGATGAGCCGCTCCACCCTCTGGCGGCGCATGCGCGACTGGGGCTGGCTGTCCGCCGAGGAGGAGGCCGGCGGGGACGGGGCATCCTGAGCGGAGCGGGGCCGGCGGGGCGCTTGCGCCCGGGCCTCCCAGCCTCTACGGTGCCCCTGCAAGCGTGGTGCGGGAGCAACCGGGGGACGGCGACGTGGCACATCCCAACCGAGCCCGCGGCTGGTTCATCGAGGGCTTCGTCGGCGAGGGCGGCCGCCTCGTGCGGGTGCCCCTGCGCGGCTTTCCCTTCGTCATCGGGCGCGAGCCGGGGCTGGCGCTGACGATTCCCGACCGCTCCGTCTCCACCCGCCACGCCGAGATCACCCTGCGGGACGGGCGCCTGTGGCTGCGCGACCTCGGCAGCACCAACGGCACCTGGCACAACCGCCGCCCGGTGCGCCGCCCCGTCGCCCTGTCCGACGGCGACGTCCTGCACTTTGCGCGCACGGAGTTCCGCGTGGCCCGCGAGGCCGTGGCGACGAGCGCCGAGAGCACCGCCGCCTTCCTGATCCACACCCTCGACCTCCCCGGGCGTTTTCCCCCGGACGCCACGGCCTTTCGCGCCATGCTCGAGGGCCGCCGGCTGGCGGTCTACTTCCAGCCCATCGTCCCCCTCGACCCGAGCGGGGCCGCGGGGGCGCCGACGGCCTACGAGGCGCTCGCGCGGGCCGAGGTGGCCGGCCTGCCGACGCGCCCCGACCAGCTCCTGGCGATGGCGGCGAGCCTGTCGGCCGAGGCGGCCCTGAGCCGGCTCATGCGCGAGCGCGCCGCGGAGGAGGCCCGCAAGCTGCCCGGCCGCCCCCGGGTCTTCGTCAACACCCACCCCGCCGAGACGCGGGATGCCGAGCTGATCGACAGCCTGGAGTCCATTCGGCTGCGCTTTCCCGAGCTTCGCGTGGTGCTCGAGATCCACGAGACCTACGTGACGGACGTCGCCCACATGAAGGCCCTGTCCCGGACGCTGGCCGATCTCGGCGTCGAGCTGGCCTACGACGACTTCGGCGCCGGCCAGGGGCGGCTGGTGGAGCTGGTGGAGGCGCCGCCGGCCTGGCTGAAGTTCGACCGGGGCCTCGTGGCGGGGCTGCCCGAGGCGCCGCCGGCCAAGGTCCGCATGGTGGGCACCCTGGTCGAGATGGTGCGGGGCTTCGGCATCGCGCCCCTGGCCGAGGGCATCGAGACGCCGGAGGAGGCCCGGCTGTGCGCCGAGCTCGGGTTCACCCACGCCCAGGGCTTCCTGTTCGGCCACCCGGCCCCGGCGGAGCGGCACCACGCCGAGGCGTCGGGTCGTTGAGGTCCGGGGCGCTGGCGCTGCTCGCCTACGCCGTCGTCGCCCTCGGCGCGACGGCGCCGGCCCTCCTCACCCCGGGCGCCGTGGTCGGCGGCGGCGACATGCCCGACTACACCGGCACCGTCTCCTTCATGTGGTGGGCGGGCTTCGCGATCACCCACGGCCTCGACCCCTTCTTCGCGAGTTGGGACTTCTACCCGGTCGGGCAGGCCCACCTCGCGCAGTACAACCTCCTCGACGCCTTCGCCGGCGCGCCCTTCCTGGCGATCCTCGGCCCCGAGCAGGGCTACGACCTGTTCGTCGCCTTCGTCCTCGCCACGACGGCCTGGGCCGGGCGTCACCTGGCCCGGGTGATCGGCGCCGGGGAGGGGGCGGCCTTCTTCGCCGGCCTGGTGCTGGAGACCTCCTCCTTCGTCGCCAACGAGCTGCACGAGGGGCGCCTGAGCCAGGGCTGGCTGCTGTTCCTGCTCCTCGCGCTGGCGGGGCTCGTGCGCCTGTTCCGGGGGGAGGGGAGCTGGCGGCTGGCGGTGGGCACCGGCGCGGCGATGGCCGCGACGGCGCTCACCTACTGGTACTACGGCGCCTTCCTCGTGATCGCGGCGATCCCGCCCTTTCTCGCGGAGGTCCGCCGCTGGGGGCGGGCGGTCTGGGCCCGGGTGGCCCTCGCCGGCGGCGTCGGGCTGGCCCTGGTGACGCCGGCGGTCGTGGCCCTGGCGCGCGACTGGGACACCCTGCCGGGGGTGCGCCGGGGCGAGCGCATCCTGGAGTTCGAGGCCTGGACCGGCGGCGACTTCGGCCTGGGCATGGCGATGCGGCACTCGCCCTGGGTGGGCTGGCCCTTCGCCCACGTCGACCTCATCGAGGGCATCGTCAACGACCAGCGCCTGCCGGCGGTCGCGGCGCTGCTGGCCGCCGTCGCGGTGATCCGCCGGGCGCCCGCCTGGGGGCGCTGGCTGGCGGTGGCGCTCGCCGGCTACGCGCTGTCCCTCGGGCCCTACCCCCGGCTCGCCGACGGCGAGGTCTGGACCGTGGCGGGCCACGCCGTGCCGGGGCCCTACCGGCTGGCCTACGCCGCGGTGCCCTTCTTCCACCGCTTCTGGTGGCCGAGCCGATTCATCCTCCTGGCGCAGGTCGGCCTCGCCGCGCTGGCGGCGCTCGGGCTGGACCGCCTCGCCGGGCGGCGGCGCTGGCTGCCCTGGGCGGCGGCCCTCGCGCTCCTCGTCGAGCAGGCGGCGCGAACCGGCGCCCTGCCCATCGCCGCCGACCGCCCCCCCGGGGTCTCGCACGAGGTCTACGATTCCATCGACGGCCCCGTGCTCACGGTGCCGGTGCTCGGCCGCGGGCCCGACGAGCGGCACCACCTCTGGTTCCAGCTCTACCACCAGCAGCCGATCCTCTACGGTCTCGGCGCGCACATCGAGGGGCACCGCCCGCCGGGCTACGAGCGGTGGATCCGCTCGAACCCGCTGCTGCGGGCGCTGGAGCGCGTCGGGAACGGCAACTGGGAGGGGGCCTGGATCGCGCCCCCGGCGGTGGAGGCGCTGGTCGAGGCCGGCTTCCGCTGGGCGGTGCTCGAGCGCGCGGTGTTCCGGGAGGACGAGCCCTTCGAGCGCTACGAGCAAAGCCTGGTCAAGCTGTGGGGGGAGCCGGACCTGCGGGGCGCCACGGCGCGGGCCTGGCGCATCGAGGTTCCGGCGAGGCGGGTGTGGCTGCCCCGGGCGGTGGCGCCGCCGCCGGGGGCCGGCTGGCCGGAGGACGCCTGCCCGGTGGAGACCGAGCCGCCCGAGTGCGTGGTCGACGGCGGCCCGCCCGCCGACCCGCGCGCGCGCCGCGCCCGGGTCCGCTCCCGCCGGCGGTAGGCTCGCGGCATGAGCGCGCGCCGCTTCCAGGTCGTCCGACGGCTGCCCCCGGTGGGCTCGGCCCCGGTGGTCGAGGTGGCGGCGGTCGACGCCCCCTCGGAGCGCCGCATCATCTGGCCGGGTCGCCCGGCCTTTTCCTCTCCCCCGGCGCATCCCTGCCTGCCGCCCCGGCTGGCCTCCGCCCGGGCCCACGGCGTTCCCGTGTGGCTGGAGGAGGTGGTCCCGGCCGCCCACCTCGGCGAGCTCGACCTCCCGCCGGAGCTGGCCGCGGGGGTGCTGGGCGCGGTGGCCGAGGCCCTCGGCGCCCTGCACGCCGCCGGCCTGGCCCACGGCGACCTGGCCGCCCACCGGGTTCGCGTGTCGGCGCGCGGCGAGGTGGCTCTCGTGGGCGCCGGCGCCCGGCCGGGCACCCCGGAGGAGGACGGGCGGGCCCTGGCCGCCCTGGCCGAAGCCCTCGGCGTCGAGGCCTTCGCCGACCCCCGACCCGAGGCCCTGGCGGAGCGGGCCCGACCGCGCATCGCGCCCGTCCCCGCCGACGCGCCGGCGATCCTCGTGGAGGAGGCCGCCGACGCGGACGAGCCCACCGTGATCCCGGAGGAGCCCCTCCCCGACGATCCCGGCCTGATGCGCCTTCCCCTCGACGAGGTGGACTTCGACATCGGTCCCGACGAGGTCGAGCGGGGGCTCCTCGACACGGCCTCCGGGAGCGGCGCCACCGGCCCGGCCGACCGGACGAGCGCCGTCGAGGACGCCGGCGAGCCCGGGCGGCGGCGGGTGGCGGCCCTGGCGAGGCTCGCGGCCGTGCTGGAGCAGGAGGCCGACCCCGGGCGCTTCGGCGACCTGGAGGGCCGGCCCGACCCCGCCATCCGCGCCCTCGTCGCGGAGGAGTCGCTGGACCCGCTGCCCCTGCCCGAACCCGGGGTGCCCGACTGGCCCGGCTGGGAGGCCGAGCCCACCGCCGAGGTCACCGCGGTGCGCGTGCCGGCGCCCGGCGGCGAGCCCGCCCCCCCGCCGCCGGGGGACGACGCGGACTCGGCGCGGCGCGGCCTGGTCATCTTCGTCGCCGGGGTGGCGATCACCCTGGCCGCCGGGGCCCTGGCCACCCTGGCGGTGCTGCTGCTGCGGGGCTGATCAGCGCCGGCGCTTGCGCCGCTTGCGGGAGCGGGTCGGGGG
>WGAH01000579.1 GCA_015489145.1 Deltaproteobacteria bacterium | reverse complement strand
GGACTGTCGCGACGACTGCCCGGTCTACGCCGACCCGACCCTGAGCGCGAGCGGAGACGGCTCGCTGGCGAGCCCCTATGCCACCATCGCCGACGCCATCGCGCTGAGGGGAGGGTACTGCGACGAGATCGACAACGACTGCGACGGCGCGGTGGACGAGGGCGTGACGACGAGCTTCTTCGCCGACGTGGACGGGGACGGCTACGGCGACCCGGACGCGGTGGAGGAGGCCTGCGCCCTGCCCGAGGGCTACGCGGCCGAGGCGGGCGACTGCGACGACGGGGACGCGGGGGTGAACCCCGGGGCGACGGAGGTGTGCGACGGGGTGGACGACGACTGCGACGGCGAGGTCGACGAGGACGACGCGGCGGACGCGCCGACCTGGTACGCGGACGCGGACGGGGACGGCTACGGCGACCCGGACGCGGCGACGACGGCCTGCGAGGCGCCGAGCGGCGCCGTCGCCGACGCGACGGACTGCGACGACGCGACGGCGACGACCTTCCCGGGCGCCGAGGAGCTGTGCAACGGGGTGGACGACGACTGCGACGGCGCCGTGGACGACGGCTGGGACGACACCGACGCCGACGGCACGCCGGACTGTCGCGACGACTGCCCGGTCTACGCCGACCCGACCCTGAGCGCGAGCGGAGACGGCTCGCTGGCGAGCCCCTATGCCACCATCGCCGACGCCATCGCGCTGAGGGGAGGGTACTGCGACGAGATCGTGCTGCTGGACGGCACCTTCGAGGAGACGGTCGACTACGGCGGCGAGGACCTGCGGATCTCCAGCCTCAACGGCGCCGAGGCCGTCCGCATCGAGGCCCCGGCCGGCGGCACGGTGGTGACCATCGCCAGCGGCGAGACCAGCGCCGCCTCCCTGTCGGGGGTGACCCTCGCCGGCGGCACCGGCACGACCGGCGACGGGGTGATCACCGACGCGAGCTACACCCACGGCGGCGACCTCCTCGTGATCTCGGCCGACCCGACGATCACCGACTGCGTGCTCGAGGACGCGACGGTCACGGGCTACGGCGGTTGCGCCTACTTCTACGACTACGACGGCGAGTTCTCGGGCAACACCGTGCGCGATTGCGCCTCGACGGACGTGTCGGACGCGGGCGGCGGCGGGCTGCACATCCGGGAGTCCGACGGGGTCTTCGCGAACAACACGATCACCGGCAACAGCAACCTCGGGTCCTCGGCGGACGGCGGCGGCATCATGGTGAACGGCGGCGCGCCGGCGATCCTCGCCAACTGGATCGCCGACAACGAGGCCACCTCCAGCGGCGGCGGCATCCGCTCGGCCAACAGCGAGGCGCTGATCGCCAACAACGTCATCGTCGACAACAGCCCGGACGGCATCGCCCTGTCCTACGACGACGCCGGGCCGGTGGTCGCCAACACGCTGGTCGACAACGGCAGCTACGGCATCCGGGCCTTCACCTGCTGCGGCTACTCGGGGGACGGGCCGACGAACGCGGTGGTCGACAACATCATCGTCGGCGCGGACGTCTACGGGCTCTACGTCTTCGGCGACAACGCCTTTTCCGCCTGGAGCCACAACGACGTCCACGACTCGGGCACGGCGGACTACCACGGCTATTCCGACATGACCGGCACCGACGGCAACCTCTCGGTCGACCCGGACTTCGTCGGCGGCGGCGACTACGGCCTGAACGCGACCTCGCCCCTGGTCGACGCCGGGGCCGACGCCTCGTCCTACGGGGTCACCGACGACCACGACGGCACCGCGCGGCCCCTCGGCGGTGGCTGGGACATCGGCGCCTACGAGTCGCACTGAGCCGCCGACCGGCGGGCGGATTCCGGTCGAGATCGGGCTGGCCGGGCGGCTGTCCGTGGTTAGCAGGCGGGCGAGGGCCGACGCCGGCCCGCCGAGGTTCCGATGACCGCGCCGACCATCACCATCACCCCCGAAGCCCTCGACAACATTCGCGAGCTGCGCGAGGAGTACGGCGGCCCCGGCTGGGGGCTGCGCTTCGGCCTCACCGGCGGGGGCTGCGCCGGCTGGCGCTACGTCCTCGAGTTCGAGGAGGCGCCCACCGAGCGCGACCACGTCCTCGAGTTCGGCGACGTGCGCGTCTTCATCGACCCCGAGCACGTCGACAAGCTCGACCGCTGCACCATCGACTGGGAGGAGACCCTGATGAGCAGCGGCTTCAAGATCGACAACCCCCACGCCAAGAGCTCCTGCGGCTGCGGCGAGTCGGTCGAGTTCTGACCCGCCCCGGGCGTGCCCGTCGCGCGGTCGGCGGCTATGCTGCGGGCATGACGCGGAAGGCTCCCGGCGCCCGGTGGCCCGGCGCCCTCGTCCTGGCGGTGGGGCTGCTCGCCGGGACCGCGCGGGCCGGGACCGCGCGGTGGGAGGGCGGCGCGGGCGGAAAGCCCGGCGGGAACGTCCTCGCGGCGGTGGACACCGGCGCGGGGGACGGCGGCGGCTTCGTCCTCGACACCGGCCTCTCCCTCGACACCGCGGCGATGCGGGTGTGGGTCACGGAGGGCCGCTACGAGCTCCGTCCCTGCGGCTGCGGCGCGGCGGCGACGCCCGCCCCGGCCGGGGCGCTCCTCCTCCTCGCCCTCGCCACCCGCCGCCGGAGGAACGGCGCCCCGCCCCGCCCGTAGGCGCGCCGGCCCGAGGCGCGCCGGCCGACCGCCGGCATTCCCGAGGGCTGCGTGACCCCCGCGTCCACGACTCCTGGGACACTTCGGGACAAGCCTTGCCGAGGACGCCGCGCGGGCCTCCTTTCGCGCCGTTCCCTCGTCCAGGAGCCCGGTGGGAGCGTGCGGGTCGGCGGTGCAACCCGCGCGTGCTCCAGGCCCCCGCGGGACCCGCGCGCGCCCGAGCCCGACACGCCCGGTTCGCCGTGCTGAACGGCAGGATCGGGGAGCGCGGTCCGCCCGGTGGACGCTCGCCCTCCACCCCTTGAATTCTCCGCCTCGCCCGTGCAGGATGGAGATGGGGCCCGGAAGGCGGCGCGCGAGGAGCCGAGGAGGTTGGCATGAGCCTTGCGACGAAGGCTCGAGCGG
>WGAH01000578.1 GCA_015489145.1 Deltaproteobacteria bacterium | reverse complement strand
GGCTCAGGCCCTTGCCGCGGCGCACCGGCACGACCACCGCGTCCACCCCGGCGCCGAGCGCGCTGCGGAGCACCGCGCCGAGGTTGTGCTCGTAGGCCACCTCGTCGACGAGCAGGAAGAAGGGCTCCCGACCGGCCGCGTGGACCTCCGCGAGCACCTCCTTGACCGTGCGCTCGGGCAGGGGCTCGGCCAGGGCGATGACGCCGTTGTGGACGCCGGTCACGCTCATCTCGTCGAGTTCGCGCCGCGGCGTGGGCACGACCTCCACCCCGCGCCGGGCCGCCAGCTCGAGGATGCGCTCCACCTTGCCGCCCCGGGCCCGCTCGTCGAGGAGCACCCGGCGCACGGGCCGCCGCCCCCGTCGCAGCGCCTCGCCGACGACGTTGCGCCCCTCGAGCAGGTCGAGGCCCTCGGGAACCCGGCGGCGCCGGTCCTCCGGGCGGCCGCCGCGCCGCCGCGTGCGGTTTCCGCCCTTCTTCACAGCAGTCGCGCCGCGGTCTCGGCCAGCTCCGAGCGCTCGCCCTTGCGGAGCGTGACGTGGCCGGCGGTGGGCACCTCCTTGAAGCGCTCCACCACGTAGGTGAGGCCGTTGGAGGTGGCGTCCACGTAGGGGTTGTCGATCTGGTACGGGTCGCCGGTGAGGATGACCTTGGTGCCCTCGCCGGCCCGGGTGATGATCGTCTTGATCTCGTGGGGGGTGAGGTTCTGCGCCTCGTCCACCACGAGGTACTGCCGGGGCATGGAGCGCCCCCGGATGTAGGTGAGCGGCTCCACCTCGATGATGCCCTGGTCGAGGAGCGGCTGGTAGGAGGGCGCCCGGGGGCCGGAACCGTTGCGGCGGTCGCCCTCGTCGTCGTTCTGCTGGCCGACCAGCAGCTCGAGGTTGTCGTAGATCGGCTTCATCCAGGGGTTGAGCTTCTCCGAGAGGTCGCCGGGCAGGAAGCCGATGTCGCGGCCGAGCGGGAAGATCGGCCGGCTGACCACCAGGCGGCGGAAGCGCTGCTCGTCGGCCACCAGCTTGAGCCCGCAGGCCATCGCCAGCAGGGTCTTGCCGGTGCCGGCCATGCCGTCGAGGGTGACGAGGCTCAAGCTGGTGTCGAGGAGCAGGTCCAGCGCGAAGAGCTGCTCCTTGTTGCGGGCGAAGATGCCCCACACGCCCTCCTTGTGGCGCGGCACCAGGCGCAGGCGGCCGTTGCGCCGGTCGTAGCGCACCAGCGCGGTCTGGCCCGGGTTGTCCGCGGCCTGGAGCACGAGGAACTCGTTGGGGAAGACGCCGGCCTCGTCGGCCTGCTCGGCCTCGAAGGGCAGCCAGCCCCGGTGGTAGAGCTCGTCGAGGCGGGCCCCGGGCAGCGCCAGCTCGCCGACCCCGCCGTAGCGCTCGTCCACCTCGATGTGGGCGTGCTCGTAGTCCTCGGCCTGGATGCCCAGCGCGTCGGCCTTGATCCGCATGTTGGTGTCGCGGGTGACGAAGACCACCCGCCGCTTGCCGGCCCGGCGGGCCAGCGCCAGCACCGTGGACAGGATGACGTTGTCGTTGGTGCGGGGGCCGAAGCCCTCGGGCAGGCTGACCTGGGCGGTGGGCATCTCGACGCGGAGCCGCCCGCCGTTGGGCATGGGCACCCCCCGGCTCAGGGAGCCGGACTGGCGCAGGGCGTCGAGGCGCCGGGAGACGGTGCGGGCGTTGCGGCCGGTCTCGTTGAGGTCCTTCTTGAACCGGTCGATCTCCTCGATGACCGTGATCGGGATGACCAGCTCGTGCTCGTCGAAGACGTGCAGGGCGTTGGGGTCGTAGAGGAGCACGTTCGTGTCGAGGACGAAGATGCGCCGCTCGTCGCTTCTCGCCAGGTCGTCGAGGGTCAAGGCCCGCCTCCGCTGGGGTTCAGGGAACCGTGAGGGTGAAGGTGCGCGTCTCGGGGGGCTGCCGGGGGCGCCGCACGAGGGAGACGACGGGGTCGTCGATCACCACCGTACCGCCGCGGTTGGCGCCCTGCCCGACGTGAATCGCCAGGGTCCCGCCCCCGGGGCCGCCGCCGCCGCACTGGAACTCGAGGGCGTTGGCGCCCCGGCGCAGCCACGGCGCCAGGT
>WGAH01000577.1 GCA_015489145.1 Deltaproteobacteria bacterium | reverse complement strand
CTCCCGAGCCCGCCGGCCCGCCGGCCGACGGCGCGTCCCCGCTGGAGACGCCCACCCTGCGAATCGACCCGGTGGCGACCGGCGAGGCGGCGGCGACCGGGGAGGGGCGCGCGCGGCGCGGCCGCTGGAAGCTGGCGCTGGGCCTCCTCGTCCTGGCCGCCGCCCTCGGCCTGGCCTGGCGGCTCGGTTGGTGGCCGCGGTAGGCGCCGAGCGGCCGCGGATCAGCTCCCGCCAGGCGCGTCGGCTCGGGGCATCTCCAGGCGGAAGACCGTGCGGCCCGGGCGGCTCCGCACCGTGACCTCTCCGCCGTGGGCCCGGGCGATGGCGCGCACCAGGGGCAGGCCCAGGCCCACGCCCCCCTCGCCGCGGGTGGTGGTGAAGAAGCGGTCGAAGACCCGGTCGCGGTTGCCCTCGGAGATGCCGGGGCCGGCGTCCTCCACCTCGACGCCGGCGCGGGAGCCCGCGGTCCAGAGGCGGACGCGCACGGGCGGGGCGCCGTGGCGGAAGGCGTTGTCGACGAGGTTGGCGAGGGCCGCCTCGAGCTGGGCCGGGTCGCCGCGCACCGGGGCGGCGCGACCCTCGCGCCGGGCTTCCGGGAAACGGGCGAGGACGCGATCCACGAGGCGGTCGAGGTCGATCACCGCGCGCTCGCCGGGTTCCTCGGCCCGCGCCAGCGCCAGCAGGCCCTCGATGAGCGACTCCATGCGGCGCAGCTCGGCCAGGGCGTTGGCGAGGAAGCGCCGGCGCTGCTCCGGGGGCATGTCCGGGTCGTCGGCCAGCAGCTCGACGGTGCCGCGCAGGGTGGCGATGGGGGTCTTGAACTCGTGGGCGACGTTGCCGGCGAACTCCTGGATCCAGGCCATGCGGGCGGCGAGGCGCTCGGCGGTGGCGGCGAGGTCGCCGGCGAGGGCGCGCACCTCGACCACGCGCGAGCGGGCGAGGGCGGCGAGCTCGTCGGGGTGGGCCTCGCCCTCGGCGAGGCGGCGGGAGGCCCGGGCGAGGCGGCCGAGGGAGCGCGCGAGGCCCCAGGCCGAGGCCAGGCTGAGGAGCAGGGTGAGGACCAGCGCCGCGGCGATGCCCCGGGAGAGGGTGGGGCCCATGAAGCGCAGGACGCGGGCCACCCGCATGGGTTGCCGCGCCGCGAGGACGACGCCGAGCACCTCCTCGCCGTCCTTCACCGGGGTGGCGACCACGACCCGGGGGCCGCCCCGGGCCAGCGGCCGGGTGCCGGCGGCCCGCTCGCCGGCCAGGGCCCGGCGCACCTCGTCGAGCTCGGTCATGAACTCGCCGAGGTCGCGCGTGTCCGTGGAGGCGACCACGCGCCCCTTCGCGTCGAGGAGCCACAGCCGGGTGTCCGTGTCGGCCTCGATGTCGGCCAGCGCCGCCCGCAGGCCGGTGGCGTCGGCGTCGCGGAGCGCCGGCACGACGAGCCGCGCGACGGCCGAGCCCTCGTGGATGAGGGTGCCCCGGGCCTGCATGCGCATCTCGCGCACGAGCACGCCGGTGGCGAGGACGGCGAGGAGCGGCAGGGCCAGCACGACGAGGTGGCTCGCGGTCAGCCAGGTCCGCAGGCCGAGGGCGAGGCGGCGGCGCCCCATGTCAGGCGTCCAGCCGGTAGCCGACGCCGTGCACCGTGGTGATCGGGTCGAAGGGGGCGTCGGCGGGCGCGGCGGCGCGGAGCTTCTCGCGCAGGTTGCGGATGTGGGAGTCGATGGTGCGGTCGCTGACGAAGTGCCGCCCCTCGTAGGCGGCCAGGGCGAGGCGGCGGCGGTCGAGGGCCTGGCCGCGGGCCTCGACCAGGGCGGCGAGGAGGCGGAATTCCGTCGGCGTCAGGCGAAGCTCGGCGCCGGCGACGGTGCAGCGAAAGGCGGCGCGGTCGAGGCGGATCGGGCCGGCCTCCAGCGGGCCCGCCGGGGCGGGGGCGCTGCGCCGGAGCACCGCCCGCACCCGGCTCACGAGCTCGCGGGGCGAGAAGGGCTTGGGCACGTAGTCGTCGGCGCCGAGCTCCAGGCCGAGGACGCGGTCCACCTCCTCGCCGCGGGAGGAGAGGATCACCACCGGTACCCGGCTCCCGCGGCGCAGCTCGCGGAGCACCTCGAGGCCGTCCATCTCGGGCATGAGCACGTCGAGGACGACCAGGTCGGGCTCGCGAGCGGCGACGGCCTCGAGGGCGGCGCGGCCGTCGGCGGCCTCCCGCACGGCGAAGCCGGCCCGGTCCAGCGCGTAGCGCACCACCTCGCGCAGGTGGGGATCGTCGTCGACCACGAGGATCTCGGCCATGCCCCCTCGCTAACCCGGGGCGCGGGCCCGGCGCGCTGGTAGGCTGGGGCGCCGGCGCGCGGAGGTCGCATGGGCATCGAGACGACGGGTTGGGTGGGGCCGAGGCCGGACCGGGCGGTGGGCGTCTTCCTCGACGCCGAGAACGTCGCGGGGATCGACGAGCGTACCTTGGAGGAGCTGCTGCAGGAGGTCGCCGAGTACGGGCCCCTCGTGGTGCGCCGGGCCTACGGGCGGTGGTCGAACCCGGGGCTGGCGCGCCTCCAGCGGCCGCTCACGGCGCTCGGCTTCGAGCTGATCCACGCCTGGCACCCGGTCAAGGGCAAGGATTCCGCCGACATCCTCATGGTCGTCGACGCGATGACGATGGCGATGCGCATGCCCGACCTGGGCACCTTCGTGCTGATCACCTCGGATTCGGACTTCTCGCCGCTGTTCCGGCGGCTGCGCGAGATGGGCCGGGCGGTGATCGGCGTGGGCCGGCAGTCGGCCCTGTCCGAGATGGTGATGCGCTCGTGCAGCCGCTACATCTTCCTCGACCGCCGCGCCCGCCGCGCCGCTTCCCCCGAGCCCCGCGCGGGAGCCGCGCCGCCCGCCCGCGCGGCTCCCGCGCCGCCCGGTGCCCCGGCGCCGCTCGCCACCGAGGCCGCGGCGGCCCCGGCGGTGGAGGAGCCGCTGGAAATCGTGCGGAAGGAAGTGGTCGTGGACCACGTCCTTCGCCTCCTCGAGCAGGCGGGGCGACCGATGGTCTTTCCGCAGCTCAAGGAGGCGATCCGCAACGTCGAGCCCGCCTTCGACGAGCGCGCCCTCGGCTACCGCCGGTTCAGCGAGTTCCTGCGCGCGATCCCCGAGGTCCACACCTTCCAGCTCGACAACGGCGCCTGGGCCGCCACCGTGGCCGCCGAGGCGGATTCGGGG
>WGAH01000576.1 GCA_015489145.1 Deltaproteobacteria bacterium | reverse complement strand
TGTATAAGAGACAGGGGCGGTGGGGGCACCGGCGGCGCGGGCGACGGTCACCGGGGACGGCGCCCGCCGGGGGTTGGGCACGACGGTGCGGAGCGCCGGCGACGTGGACGGGGACGGCCGGGACGACCTGGTCGTGGGCTCCTGGTTCGACGATGGCGACGGGGGCGACCGCCGGGGTAGCCTGTGGCTGGTTCTCGACCGGAGGTCCCGATGAGGCGGCGCGGTGGGCGGTGGGCCGGAGTGCTGGCGCTGGCGGCCTGCGGCGGCGGCTCCGACACCGGCGGGGCGCCCACCGCGGAGGCGGGCTTCACCGTCGTCACCTTCAACACCGGCACCTCCCTCGACCTCGACCACGACGGTCCCCCCGACGACGGCTACACGAGCGCCGAGGCGGCCGTCGAGGACGCCTGGTACGGCAACGGCCTGGCCTGGCTGCCCGCCGTCGAGGCGGCGGCGGACTGGATGGCGGAGCAGCAGCCCGACCTCGTCGCCTTCCAGGAGATCTTCTGGCCCGGCGACTGCGCCGCCATCCCCGAGGAGGACCGCGCCGGCTTCGTCTGCGAGGACTGGGAGGAGGGCGACCCGGTGGTGGCGCAGGTCGTGCTCGGCGAGGGCTGGCAGGTGCTCTGCAACCCGGGCCGACCGGACAAGTGCCTCGGCGTGCGGCGGAGCTTCGGCACGGTGGAGGGTTGCGGGGACGACCTGTGCATCGAGGGCATGGAGGGCTGGCCCGTCGAGGGCTGCGGTTCCGGCGCGCGCATCGGCCGGGCGGTCGTCGATCGCGCCGACGGCACGCGGCTCACGGTGGTGACGGTTCACGGCACCTCGGGCTGGTCGGCCGACGAGAAGGCGTGCCGGGTGGCCCAGTTCGAGCAGGTCTGGGTCGACCTCGGCGACGGCGCCCCCGGAGCCGACGGCGCGGCGAACGTGGTCCTCGGCGACTTCAACACCGACCCGGGGCGGCTGGCCGACGCCGATCCCAGCGCCGCCCGGGTGCTCGACTTCGCCGCCCCGCCGGGCGAGGAGGCCGGGGACCGGCGCTTCCGCTTCCTGACCGAGGTGGGCCCCGACGCCGAGCCGACCTACCAGGGCCTCCTCGACATCGACCACGTCCTCGCCGACGTCTTCACCGGCGACTGCGGGGCCGGCGGCCTCGGCGAGCTGCCCCCGGTCTGGGACGGCGTCTTCTTCGACCACCGGCCGATTCTCTGCACGCTGCGCCCCGGCTGAGGGCCGGCGCGCTCAGCGGCGCCGCAGGGCCGGCACCAGGCGCTCGTCGACGATGACCTCCCAGCTCATGCGCGCGGCGAGGGCGCTGCCGGCGCGAAGGCGGGCCGCCCGCTCGTCGGCGGTGCGGGGCAGGCGGCGGTCGACGATTCGCGCGATCTCGCGCGCCCGGGCGGCCTCCACGAGGTCGCGCCCCCAGCGGTCCACCCGCAGGGCGTCCTCGGGGCGGGCGAAGACCCAGCCCTCGGGGGGGCGGGTGTAGGCGCCGACCACGACCTCGGGGGGCATGCCGCCGAAGGTCTCGCGTAGCAGGCCGAGGGAGCCGCAGGCGTCCGAGAGCACGGCCAGGGCGCCGGCGCGCAGGGCCTCGAGCTGGGCGATGCCGAAGGGCTCGTAGATGCTCTGGCCGAACTCGAGGTCGGTGCCGAGGCGCAGGTCCTCGAAGCCGAGGCCCTCGGGCATGCGCTCGCCGCAGGGTCCGCGCCCGAAGCCGAACTGGTTGACGAGGACCACCCGGCTGGCGCGGGCGGTCGCGTGGAAGGGCTGCACGCCGTCGAACCAGAAGGGCAGCTCGTGGTCGAGGAGGTCGCCGTTGCCGGCGCGGTGGTCGGCGGGCCAGCCGTACTCGGCCTCCCACCGGCGCACCGCCTCGGGGTCGCGGCCGCCGGGCCGGGCGCTCGACAGCACCACCAGCACCGCCCGTTCCCCCCGGCGTTCCAGCAGCGGGTCGAGCTCGGCGAGCACGCGCAGGTCGCGCCACAGGCCCTTGCTCGGGACCATGCGGGTGACGTGGGTGAACACGAAGTCGGGCGGGAAACCGAGGAGGTCCGCGAGCCACCGGCGCAGCAGGGCGCGGCTCGCCTCCCGGCGCTCGGGGGTGGGGGCGTCGGCGGGCACGCCGTTGTAGACCAGCTCGATCGGCCGGTGGCGCCAGGGGCCGCCGAGCCAGCGCAGCTCGTCCACCACCCGGTCGCCGACGGCCAGCACCGCCTGGAAGTCGCCGGCTGCCTCGACGAGGGCGTGCTTGTGGAAGCCGTCGCGGGGGCCGAGGACCTCGGCCATGTCGCGGCCCTGGTCGAGGCCCAGGCGCAGGGCGTTGTAGAAGCGCAGGTCGTGGCCCGGGTGCCCCTCCACCTCGGCGCGGGCGGCGGCGACTTCGTGGGCGTGGAAGGCGAGGCGCCAGCGGGCCGGGGCGCGGGCGCGGGCGAGGAGCGCCAGCGGCACGCCCATCCACTCGTGGGCGAGGATCCAGCGCCGCCCGCCCGTCGCCGGCGGCTGGCCGTCCACCCCGCGGCGGGCGGCGAGGGCCTCGACCGCGGCGAGGAGGGGGGCGGCGGCCCGGAGCTGGCGCTCGTACTCCGGGTCGTGCTCGTAGCGGCGGCTGTCGATGCCGGCGCAGCGCCAGAGGTGGTACTTCGTCTCGCCCACCGGGCCGGGCCGGGCGTGGTCCACGTCGACGAGGAGCACCTCGACCCGGCGCCCGCCGAAGCCGCGGCTGCCGAGGAGCAGGGCGACGCCGTGGGCGCGCTCGATGGCCGACAGGGCCCCGGCCAGGTCGGGGGGCACGTCGAGGATGCCGTGTCCCGGCGCGTAGTGGAGGCGCAGGCCGCCGGGGGCGAAGGTCCGGGCGCGCGTTTCGGGGTCGAGGGCCCCCGCGAGCACGTCCCGGCGCACCTCGGCCCGCCAGGCGCGGCTGCCGAGGACCCCGGCGAGGACGCTTCCGATGCCGCCGACCTTGGCGCCGGCCTCGTGGGTGCTGTGGACGACGAGGGAGGTGGCCATGGCCGGCGGCCTAACCCGGCGGGTCGCCCCCCCCCGGGCGGCGGAGCAGCCCGTCAGGGCGCGGCCTCCCGGGCCAGGCGCAGGGCCTCGGCGGCGTCGCGGGGGCAGGCGTCGGCGGGGAGGAGGGCGCCGAGTTCCGGCCGGCGCTCGAGGAGCGGCCCGCCGACGAGGACGCGGGCCTCGGCGCCGGCGGGGCGCTCGCGCAGGGCCCGCAGGAGCCCCGCCACCCGCGGCAGGCCCGAGGCGAGGGTGAGGGAGAGCGCCAGCAGGTCGGGCCGGGTCTGCTCGACGGTGAAGATCAGGTCGCCGGGGGCCGGGTCGGCGCCGAGCCAGGCCACCTCCCAGCCGTCGGCCTCGAGCCGGGTGGCGAGGGACCAGGCGCCCAGCGCGTGGGGGTCGCCGGGCGCGCCGCCGACGAGGGCGAAGCCGCGCGGCCGCTCCGGGGGCTCGGCGGGCTCCTCGGTGGCGGCGAGCACCTGCATGGCCAGGGCGACGAGTCGGTGCTCCACGGCGTCGGCGAGGCGGGCGCGACCGGCGGCCTCCAGGGCGGGCCGGAGCAGGCGTTCGACGACCGTCGGCACGTCGTCGCCGGCGCCGCGGGCGAGGAGCACCGCCAGCTCCTCCTGGCCGGTGAGGGCGGCGTGCAGCCAGGTCGCGGCGGCCGCCGACAGGGGCGGCTCGGGCTCGGCGGTCGGCGCGTCCAGGGCGGGGCGGGCGGCCGGCGGCACCGCGGCGACCCAGCGGCGGGCGCCGGCGGGAACGACGGCGGCGAGGGCCTCCCAGCGAAGCAGGACCCGGGAGAGGTCGGCGGGGCCGAGGCCCCGGGCGCGCGCCTCGTCGAGGAGCGCGGCGAGGGCGGACGGCAGCAGGTCGGCCCGGCCGCGCTCGGCGGCGGCGATCACCACGCCGAGCATGTCGCCGTGGAGCCGGGCCTCGGCCGGACCGACCCCCTCGCGCAGGCGTCGGAGCAGCTCCCCGGAGCGCTCGGCGAGCAGCTCGGCGGCGGAGCGGCGCGGGCCGGCCTGGGGACCGGGGGCATCGGTGCGGGACGGGGCAGGAGCGGCCATCGCCGGTTCCTCGGGGGAGGGGCGCGGGCCTCTCGCGCGACTCCCACGGGCCTATTCCGCCGGCGGGGCCGTTCGCGCCAGGGAGAAGGCGCGGGCGGCTGACCTGCCTCTCCCAGATCGCGGCCGGCTCCTGCTTCAGATCAGCCCTCCGACCCGCACCCCCTTGACGCGCCGGCCCGCCGGGCGGCACCCCCGCGGCGAGTTGCCGCGCCCGGCCCGCGATTCCACCTCCCGCGGCGCCGGCCCGGGAGCGCCGGGCCTGGAGCGGCGGTTTCCGGGCGGCATTCGCGAGGTGGGGAGCCGTGGAGAAGCGGTGGCTCGCCCCCCGGCCTCGGCCACTGTGCGCCACCGCTCCGCGATGAGGCGGCAGGATGCCGCGTCTACGCTGGCCGGGATTCGCCCCGGGCGGTTCAGCCGGCCAGCGCCCGCGCCGCGGCCTCCCGCACCCGGCCGGCGCGGTCCACCGGGCCAATGCGCGGCCAGTAGCCCCGGTCCTTGTCGGTGAAGGTGTCGATGAACACGAGGGGTCGCGCGAGGTCGCCGGCGCCGGGGCCGTCCGCGAGCCGCCGGGCCAGGGCGAGGCGGCGGGCGAGGGCGGCCTCGTCGAGCCGCGGCCGCCCCTCGTCCCCCCGGGGCAGCTCGACGTGGAGGATCGCCTTCCGGCCGAGCTCTCCGGCCCGGCGCACCGCCGCTCGGGCGGCGGCCTCGGCCTCCGCCTCGGGCAGCGCCGCGGGCAGGTCGAAGGCGAGGTGGGTCACCGGGCCCGGCAGTTCCCGGGGAAGGGGCCCCCCCGGGTCGAGGCCCATGCGGGGAAAGTGGCTGAAGCGCCGTCCCCCGCGCGGGCGGCTCGCGCCGAGGGCCACGGGCACCGGGGCCTCGGCCGCCGCCGCGAGGGCCTCGGCCGCCTGCTCCGGGTGGGGCGCGATCTCCCACAGCGCCACCCGCCCGGCCTGCCGCCCCATCGCCGCGATCAGCTCCCGGTCGGGCACCCCGCCCGAGGCGACGACGAAGCGGAAGCCCAGCGCCGCCCACTCGCCCATGCGGCGCCGCGTCGGCGGGTGGAGGAGGTCCGAGACGGGCAGGCGCACGGTGCGGATGCCGAGCGCGAGGAGGGCGCGCAGGGCGTGGTCGTCGCGGGCGCGCTTGCGGTGGAAGGGGTCGAGGTCGCCGGCGGGCAGGTCGACCACGCGGCACCAGGGCCCGTCGAGCCAGGCGCCCACCGGGCAGGGCGCCGGGGGAAGCGGGGGCGTGGCGCCGTGCCCGAGGACGAGGCGGTGCCCCTCGCGGTCGACGCGCAGCAGGGCGTGGCCGAGGCGGTGCGGCACGTCGCGCCCGTTTTCGGCCTCGGGACCCGGCGGGACGGGGAACAGCTCGGCGTACTCGGGGCGGGTGAAGGCGGTGGAGGGCAGCAGCCAGAAGGCGGTGTCGCCGAGCCGGTGGTAGCCGAAGGTGTGGACGTGGCCGGCGATCACGGCCTCGACCCGGCGCTTCCGGCACAGGTCGAGGAGCCACCGCCGGGGCTCCCGGTCGAGGTTGTCGTAGTGGTCGGGCTCGTCGGGGTCGAGCAGGAAGGGCGGGTAGTGCAGGAACAGGAAGGCGCGACGTCCCCGGGCGAGGACCCCTTCGAGGAAGCGCCGCTGCTCGGCCTCCTCGGGGTGGCCCGTCCCCAGGATCGGCGCGTCGAGCACCACGAGGTCGGCCTCGGGCGCCTCCACCAGCCGCCACGGCGGGCCCCAGGCGCGGGCGAAGGCGGCGTGGTGGGCCGGCGCGGCCACCGGCGCCCCGACCCGCGCGCCGGGCTTGTCGCCGACGTCGTGGTTGCCCGGGGCGACGAGGAGCCGGTCGGCCAGGGGCGCGAGGATGCGCCGGGCCGTCTCCCAGGCGGCGGCGTGGTCGGGTTGCCCGGGCAGGCTGTGGGTGAGGTCGCCGAGGTGCACCGTCCAGTCCGGGCGGGCGGCGGCCAGGGCCCGCACCGTCTCCCGGGCGCGGGCGTTGTGCCGGGCGTCGGAGGGGTAGGCGGCCTGCCGGTCGGCGGGCTCGGCGCGGATGTGGGTGTCGGTGAGCAGGGCGACGGTGGTCACGGGGGCTCCGGTTCCGTGGGGGGTGGCGTGTAGCTCGCCGGCGGGAGGCGCGCCGAGCGGGGTTTCCTGCACTACACTCGCCGCGGGAGGTGGGCATGGTCGGGCAAGCGAGGCTGGCGGCGCTCCTGGCGCTCGGGGCGGGCTGCGGCGGAAAGGACGGGCCGGCGCCCTCGGGGGACGGCGGCGCGGGGGATGGCGGCGCCGCCGACAGTGCCGACACGGGGGCGGGGACCTACCCCTACGACCCGGCCGACACCTGCGGCACCCTGGGCCTGCCCGCGCGGGACTGGGACGAGTCGGGCGACGACAGCGCCGATCTCGACGGGGTCGTGGGCGACCTCACCCTCGCGGTCACCGACGTGGACGGCCACCTCTGGGACTGGTCCCTCCGCGAGGCCTGGACCGGCTGCGAGGTCTACCTGTTCATCTCCGACGGCGCCCGGCAGGTGACGAGCTGGGGCTGGTCGGCCGACGAGTCCTTCTTCGAGACCGACATCCGCCGCCTGCTCGAGAACGCGCCGGACAACACCCGCATCTTCTTCATTTCCGGCGAGAGCGACGAGGCGGATCGCGCCGCCGACCTCGCCCTGGCCCTCGACGAGACGCTGACCGCGCTGGACCGCCTCGACGAGGCCGAGGCCGCCTGGTGGCGCGACCGCATCCTGTTCGTGCAGGACCGCGACCGCGACCTGCCCGGCTGGCTCGGCGCGCACTTCTCCAGCGACGACTGGGGGGTGGGCGTCGACCGCTTCCAGCGCCTGCGCTTCATCGGCTCCTACGCCGACTACGCCCGCTACGACGCCTCGGAGGGCTGGTTCCAGCCCAACGTCAAGATGGCGGCCTGGGAGGCGATCCGGTACGACTACGAGGCCGAGCGCGCCGAGGAGATGGCGAGCTGGGACGCCACCACCGTGCCGGTGTTCTCGGGCGAGGTCATCGGCGACCCGGACTGGGCGGGCAGCCGCGCCACCGTCGAGGTCGAGCTTCCCGAGGACCTGTCGGCCTTCGACTCGATGGCCTTCGACCTCACCCTCGGCTGCAACGGCGAGGGCGAGTACGGCACCTGCCCGGCCTGGGACTACCTCGTCTACCTCTACCAGGATGCCGAGGCCGCCGACGGCGGCAACCCCTACGCCGACACCGCCTGCACCCCCGGCGAGGACGCGATCGGCGGCCCCTGCGTCTACCCCGACGGCACCGAGGCCGAGGGGAGCTACGCCTGCAAGGAGGACGGCAGCGGCTACGAGGACCTCGCCTGTCCGTCCCGGGAGCTCGGCCGCTGGATCACGACCTACCACCGCATCGGGCGGTGGGTGCACGACGTGAGCCCGCTGCTGCCGCTGCTCGGGAGCGGGGGCAGCCAGCGCTGGTCCTTCTACACCCAGCAGGAATACGTGGTGGACCTGTCGGTGCACCTCTGGAACGCCGGCAAGGAGGCGCGCCCGTCCGAGGCGACGCTGCTGTTCACCGGCGGGCGCTTCGACGAGGACTACAACGACCGCGAGCCGGTGACGGTGGCGATTCCCGCCGACGCGAAGAAGGTCGAGCTGGCCACGGTGCTCAGCGGGCACGGGCAGGTCAGCCCCGGCAACTGCGCCGAGTTTTGCGAGACGGACCACGACTTCATCGTCAACGACGAGCACCACAACGTCATCGCCCTCGACGAGGCCGGCACGAGCCACGGCTGCATGGACAAGGTGGACCAGGGCGTGATCCCCAACCAGTACGGCACCTGGTGGTACGGGCGCAGCGGCTGGTGCCCCGGCTGGCAGGTGCCGGTGCAGGTCACCGACATCACCGACCAGGTGGCGCCCGGCGAGGACAACCGTTTCGCCTACGAGGGCACGTACCAGGGCGGCGCCTACACCGGCGACGGCGCGCAGATCATCCTGTCGGCCTGGCTGGTCGTCTCGCGCTGAGGGGGCGGTTCAGGCCGGCGGCAGCCAGCGGCCGGTGAGGGGGTCGGCGCGGGCGGTTCGGGCGCCGGGG
>WGAH01000575.1 GCA_015489145.1 Deltaproteobacteria bacterium | reverse complement strand
CCCACGTCCCCTGGAGCGAGGTCCGCTTCGAGGACGGCGCGATCCGTTTCGACATCGAGGGCGAGGCGATCACCTGCACGCTGGAGGAGGCACGGGCCGTTCTCGACGATCTCCGCGAGGACATCGCCGAGCTGCTCCCCCGAGGGCTCGAGGTTCGCGGGGTGGTCCACCCCGACGGGACCGTGGAGGTGACGGCCCTCGCGGGCCCGGAGGCCCTCGCCGGCGTGTTCGAGGCCGCGGCGCGGCGACGGTTCGTCCGCACGGCCCAGGAATCGAGGGGCTGGCTCGACGCCGAGGAGCTCGCGGCGGCGATGCCCGGCGGGAGCGGCGCCCCGAGCACCCTCCTCTCGGTGCCCGAGTTCGGCCTCGGCGCGCGCCGCGAGGCCCTCCGTCGGCTGTTTCGGGCCCGCGACCCTTCCGAGCCCCTGCGGGTCCTGCTGTCGCGCTCGGTGGTGGTTCCGCTGCGCGATCCCCGGGGCGGCCGGCGCTGGTACGCCTGGGAGGTCGTCGAGCCCGACCACGCCACCTACCTCTTTCGCCCCGCCGACGAGGCGAGCCGCGAGCGGATGCTCGACTGGATCGCCGACCCGGATTCCCGCCGCGCCGAGCTGCTCGGCGATCGCGACCTCCAGGCAACCCTCGGCTTCGCCGCCCGCGTCCTGCACAAGGGCGCCGGGGAGGGGCTCGACGACTGGTGGCGCCGCCTGCGGGCGCGCCTGGAGGCGGGGTAGGCGACACCGCCCCCGCTTCCGGGATGCGCCGCCGCGTCCGCCCGCGGTAAGATGGCGCGCCAGGAGGAACGTATGGGCATCGGCCGACTCGAACGAATCCCGCTTCGCCGGGTCTGGGAACACGAAGCCTCGGATTTCACCACATGGCTCGAAGAGCACGTCGACGTGCTCGACGAGGCGCTGGGCATCGGGCTCACCAGCGTGGAGCGGGAGCGCGCGGTCGGCGCCTTCAAGGTCGACCTCGTGGCCGAGGACGCCGATGGGGGGCTCATCGTCATCGAGAACCAGCTCGAAGCCTCCGACCACGACCACCTCGGCAAGCTGCTCACCTACCTCGCCGCCCTCGACGCGCGCGGCGCCGTGTGGATCGTGTCCCGGCCCCGCCCGGAACACGCCGCGACGGTGCAGTGGCTCAACGCCCGCACCTCGACCCCCTTCTGGCTGGTGCAGGTGGAGGCGGTTCGCATCGGGGACTCCGATCCCGCTCCCCTGTTCACCGTCGCCGCGGGTCCCAGCGAGGAGACGCGCGCCGCCGGGGAGATGCGCCAGGAGCTGTCCGAGCGCCACCGCCTGCGCCGCGCGTTCTGGACGCGCCTGCTCGACCACGTGAAGGCGACGAACACGCGACTCCACGCCAACATCTCACCTTCCCGCGAGAGCTGGATCGGCACCGGTGCCGGCCGAAGCGGCGTCGGGTACAACTACGGCATCGTGCGTCACGCCACCCGGGTGGAGCTCTACATCGGCGGCCCGGATCCCAAGGAGAACCAGCGCATCTTCGACGCCCTCCACGCGCAGCGCGAGTCGATCGAAAAGGTGTTCGGCGAACCCCTCGACTGGCAGGCCCTCGAGGGGCGCAAGGCCTGCCGGATCAGCAAGACCCTCGAACTCGGAGGCTGGAGCGACGAGGATCGCTGGGAGGCCGTCATCCCCGCCACCGTCGACGCCATGAGCCGGCTGCACCGGGCGCTCAAGGGGCCGCTGCGGCGGGTATAGCCTCCGGCCCGCCTACCCCTCGCGCACCGTGGCGAGCATCTCGTCCACGTCGGTGAGCTTGTCGCGGGGGGCGCCGCGGCGGGCGCCGCGCTGGCGCTCGATCTCGTCGAGGACGCGCCAGTCGTCGAAGGTGACCACGTCGACCCCGCGCTGGCGCAGGAGTTCCTCGACGGCCTCGCGGGGCGGCAGCGGGCGGTCGGGCACGCGGCCGGCGGCGAGGTCCTCGATCATGCGGGCCACGACCTCGGCCGAGGCCTTCTTGTGCGCCCCGAGGAGCCCCTGTGCCCCGGTGCGGGCCCAACCCGCCACGTACAACCCCGGGACCACAGTGCCGTCGGCCTCGACGATGCGCCCCTCCACGTTTCGGATGCGCTTGCGTTCCTCGTCGAAGGGAACGCCGGGAAGCGGCGTGCCGACGAAGCCGATGGCGCTCACCACCATCTCGACCTCGACCGTCTCGACCTCGCCGGTGGGCCGGGGGCGAACGCGCCCCGTCTCGTCGCGAACCAGCTCGTTTCGTTGCAGCTCGAGTCCGCACACTCGCCCCCGCTCGTCGGACAGGATGCGGACCGGCGAGCGCAGGAAGCGCAGCCGGATCGTGCGGGGCCGCGAGGGGTCGCGAGGGCGGGCGGCGAAGGCGCGCAGCAACTCGAGGTTGCGCCGGGTGGCGGCGTCGGCGTCCTCCGGGTCCGCGTCGGGAAGCTCCGCCGGGTCCACGTCGATGTTCGCCGCCTCGAGCTCGCCGAGCTCCCGCAGCTCGACGGGGGTGAACGCGGCCTGCGCCGGCCCCCGGCGCCCGTACAGCGTGATCTCCCGGACCCGCGAACGTTCGAGCCGTTCGAGGGCGTGGCCGGCGATGTCGGTGCGCGCGAGTTCCTCGGGCGTCTTGGCGAGGATGCGCGCCACGTCCACCGCCACGTTGCCGTTGCCGATGACCGCCACCCGCTCCACCGACAGGTCGATGGGCGCGTCCTTGAAGTCCGGGTGGCCGTTGTACCACCCCACCAGCACCCCCGAGGGCACCGCCCGCCACGCCCCCTCGCCGGGAATGCCGAGCCGCCGGTCGCCCTCGTTGCCCGTGGCGAACAACACCTGGTCGTAGCGGGCGCGCAGGTCGGCGAGGCGCAGGTCGCGGCCGTACTCGGCGTTGCCGTAGAAACGGAAGCGCTCGTGGCCGGCGGCCCGCTCGTAGACGCGGGTGACGGACTTCACGCGCTGGTGGTCCGGCGCCACGCCGCTGCGCACCAGGCCGTAGGGCGTCGGCAGGCGCTCGAAGACGTCGACCTCGACGACGTGCTCCTCGTGCTTGAGCAGCGCGTCGGCGGCGAAGAAGCCGGCGGGACCGGAACCGATGATCGCGACGCGGAGCGGGCGTTCGGGGGTGCCGATGCGGGGGGCCATGCTGCTCTCCTGAGGGGAAGCGCCGCGGCGCGGGGACCGCGAACGGCCTCGCCATAGGCGGAAGCCCAAACCGTGTCAACGACGCCGGCGCCCGGGATGATCCGGCGCATCGGCGGAGCGACCGGCGGGGAAGGACCGGGACGCCGCCGCCCGGATACAGGGCCGGGCATGCGCCCCGAGCAACCCGCCGACCCGCCGCTCCGCGCCGTCGCGACCGCCCGCGGCCCCCTCGCCGCCAGCGACGCGGGCGAGGGGCCGCCGCTGGTCATGGTCCCCGGCTACCCGGGCTCGGCGCGGGACTTCCGCTGGCTCGAACCCGCCGTGGCCGGCGCCTTTCGGGTCCTGCGCCCCACGCTCCCGGGATTCGGCGGCCAGCCCCGCCGGGGCGCGGGCACCGTCCCTGAGATGGCCGAGGAGGTGCTCGCCCTCCTCGACGCCCTCGACATCGGCGAGGCCACCCTCCTCGGTCATTCCGCCGGCGGGCTCATCGTCGCCGAGGCCGCCCGCCTCGACCCCGACCGCGTCCGCGCCCTCGCCTTCCTCGCCGGCCCCGGCTTTCGCCCCCACCGCACCTGGCGCCGCAGCCGCCCGCCCGTGCTCTCGCGCCTGCTCCGCACGCCCCTCCTCGGCGGTGCCACGCGCCGCGCCCTGCCCCGCGCCTTCGCGGCCCTCGGCTTTCCGCCGACGATTCCGCTCCCGGACCTCGCCTGGTCCGTCCACTGCGCCGGCGCGATCGACTGGGCGCGCCACGCCGCCAACCTGCGCGCGATCCGCGTCCCCTGCCTCGTCGCCTGGGCCGAGGACGACCCCATCGTCGAGGCCGCCATCGCCGAGGAGCTGGCGGCGGCCCTCCCCGAAGGCCCGCGCCTCCGCTTCCCCGACGGGGGCCACGCCCTCCAGAAGCACCACGCCGTCGAGATCGGCGAGGCCCTGCGCCGCTGGAAGGCCGCGAGCCGCGAGCGCTGATCCGCCATCCCCCGGGCGGGGAAGGCCGCCGCCCTCAGCAGCTCGTGTGTGCAGATTAGAATCCTGAATACTAATCTGCACGCATGCGCTACCATCCCCGCACCCTCTCCGGCCCCCTGCTGCGCGCCGTCTCCCAGTTCCCGGTCACGGTCGTCACCGGGCCTCGGCAATCCGGCAAGACCACGCTGGTTCGCCACCACTTCGCCGACACCCACCTTACGTCAGCCTCGACGATCCGCAGGTGCGCGAGCTGGCGACCAGCGATCCGACGCTGTTCCTGCACCGCTTCCGCCCCCCCTGGTCCTCGACGAGATCCAGTACGCCCCCAGCCTGCTCCACGCGATCAAGCTCGACGTCGACGCGCATCGCGAACACCGGGGGCGCCATGTCATCACGGGATCGCAGCTTTTCCCCTTCATGCAGGGCGTCACCGAATCCCTGGCCGGTCGCGCGGCCGTGCTCACCCTCCTCCCCTTCTCCCTGCGCGAAGGCGCCGGCCTGCCGGAGCCGGAGATCGACCCCTTCGAACGGATCGCCGCGCTCGAAGACGTCGATGTTCCCGAAGCGCTGCGCGGCCCGATGGATCTCGCCGAACGCCTGGTCACGGGCGGCTTCCCGGAGCCGCTCCTCGACGAAAGCATCGACCCCCGCACCTGGTACGCCGCCTTCGTCCAGACGTATCTCGAGCGCGACGTGCGAGCCTTGCGCGCGGTGGGGGACCTGGGCGCCTTCGAACGCTTCCTGGTGGCCCTCGCGGCCCGGTCCGCCAGCCCGCTCAACGCCTCGGAGCTGGGCCGCGATATCGGCGTCAGCTACAAGACGGTCCAGGCCTGGCTCTCGGTGCTTCGCGCGAGCGGACAGATCGAGCTGCTGCGACCCTACTTCGCCAACCTCGGCAAGCGCCTCGTGAAGGCGCCGCGCGTCCACTTCCTCGACACCGGCCTGCTGGCCTGGCTCCTGCGCGTCCGCTCCGCCGAGCAGCTCGTCGACGGTCCGGCGGCCGGCCTGATCTTCGAAACCGCGGTTCACGCCCAGCTTCACCGCCTGTTCGCCCACCGGGGGGAGCCACCGCCGATCCACGCCTGGCGAACCTCCTCCGGCCACGAGGTCGACTTCGTCGTCGACCTGGGCCATCGCCTCGTGCCGGTCGAGGCGAAGCTCACGGCCACGCCCCGTCGGTCCCACGCCCGGAGCGTCGAGCGCTTCCTGGACCTGTTCGGCGATCGGGCGCCCAAGGGCTACGTCGTGTGCCTCTGCCCCGAGCCGATGCCGCTGACCCGACGGGTCCACGCGATCCCCCTCGGGGCGCTGTGACGAGCGATCGACGCGTCGCTCGCCCCACCGGCCCCGGCGAGGCGCCGGCCCCCGCAACAGCCCCGTCGCGAATGTGCCAAACTGTTCCCGCAATTCCCGCGCGCCCCGAAGGTGCCCATGCCCGACGAGATGACCGTTCCAGATCCTCCCGATTCACCATCCTTCCTCCAACGCATCGTCGAGGCCGTCGGCCCGGATCGGGACCAGATCCAGGCCGAGATCGACAAGCTCCGCCGCGACAACCCCCAAGCGACGCCGCGGCTGGTCGCCGAACACTATGCCGACCGCATCTGCTGGCTCTACGCCGGGCAGGGCGCCGCCACCGCCCTGCCCGGCACGATTCCCGGGCTCGGCACCGGGACCCAGCTCTTCGCCGAGCTGACCGCCGGCCTGGCCGACGCCGCCTTCCTGGTCCGCAACCAGGCCCGCCTGAGCATGGGCGTGGCCGCCGCCTACGGCCACCCCCTCGACCATCTCGCCCGGCGGGACGAGTTCGCGGTGCAGCTCGGGCTCTGGTGCGGCGCCGTCGAACCGGCGCGCGAGGCCGCGCGAAGGGTCGGCGTCAAGATCGCCGTCGCGCAGTTCAAGAAGGTGCCGGGCAAGGTCTTCCAGCGCATCAACCGCAAGATCGGCACGACCGTCCTCACGAAGTACGGCACGAAGCGAGGCGGCATCGCCGTCGGCCGCCTCGTCCCCTTCGGCGTCGGCGCCCTGGTCGGCGGCGGGTTCAACCTCGCCGCCATGAAGGCCTTCAAGAAGGTCGCCATCCACTTCTACCAGACCGACCTGCCGAACAACGCGGTCTTCGAAATGGCCTGAACCCGGGGGATTCGATGTTCGAGCTGAACGATCCCGTCGGCCTGATCGAGGCGATGGCCTTCATCGCCTGGGCCGACGGCCGCGTCGTGCCCGAGGAGCGGGCGGCACTCGAAGGACTCGCGCATTCCCTCGATCTCGACGAGGCCGGTCGAGCGGCCGTGGCCGCCGCGCTCGAGGCGCCGCCCTCGCTGGCGTCCGTGGCGGCCCACCTCCGCGACCCGGTGGAGGCGCGCTTCGCGGTGTCCCAGGCGATCCTGCTCGCCCTGGCCGACGGGGATTTCAGCCCCATCGAGCACGAGCAGGTACGCCGACTCGCGGAGGCGTTGGGCCTGGACTCCGACGAGCTCGCGGTCATCGAGGCCGACATGCAGGCGGTCTACGGCGAGGCGCTCACCCGGGCGGGAGCGCCAGCACCCGAACGGTGACCCCCATGCCGGCCGGAGGCCGGAGCTCCTCAGCCGGCACTCCTCGGGTCCCCCACCGCCAGGCGATCATCGGGCGGGGGGTTGCCGACAAGCCCCCTCCAGATGATCACCCGGGAAAACAACCCCCCTCATGATGCTAGGGGGGGCACCATCGGTCGCCGAAAAAACGCCGGTTCTACCGTCTGGCCGTCCCCGGCGAGGCGACGGAGAGGGCCGGAAACGGGGGAAGGGCTAGCATCCAGACGGGGGTTGTTCCACGGGGCTAGCAACACCGGGTGGCTTGTGAACAAGCCAACCCCGAATGACCGGCTCGAGGCGGCGAACGCGCCCATCACGAATGCCGGCCGGTGGCCCGCGCTCCTCCAACGCACCTGCGGGCCTCTCCTCGCTGCTACCCCGCGGCGCCAGGCGCCCGCACGGCGAAGTAGGTGCTGCCTTCGCCCAGCAACCTCAAGCCCGGGCAGGCGGCCACGAAGTCCGCGATGCCCGAGAAGCCCAGCGCGCGCTCGTCGAAGCTGCTCAGCACGGCGAGCACCTGGGACTTGAGGCCCCCGATCTCCAGGCGCCCGCCGGCCTGGTCGACCAGGGCCCGGGCGAGGCGGAAGGCGACCTGCCGCGTCGCGGCGTCGCGGACGCTGGTCCGGGGCGGAGGGCTCACGGAGACGAGCGCCGCCCAGAACCCGCCGTCCTCGCCGCGGTACACCGCGACGCCCGGCCGACCCCGCAGGAAGCTCGCCATGTCCCGCGCGCCCCAGGCGCGCTCGTCGAAGCCCGGGAAGCGCTGCTGGAGGCGGCTCTTGAGGCCGCCGAGGTTGGACCGCCCGCCGTCCGCCCGCAGGATCGCGCGGGCCTCCTCCAGGACCTCGTCCAGTTCGGGCACGGCGGCGGGCTCCGGCGCCGCGGCGGGCGCCACGGCGGGGCTCGCCGGCAGCGGCGCCGCCGCGGCGGGCTCGTAGGTGAAGTACGCCGCGCACAGGGGTCTCGCGGCGCGCGACAGCGCCGATTCCGGTCCCGCCCCGAACAC
>WGAH01000574.1 GCA_015489145.1 Deltaproteobacteria bacterium | reverse complement strand
GCCAGGACGACGGTCGCGTCGGCGTGATCGTCGGGGAGGCCCGCGTGCCCGCCGGGGCCGTCCTCGCCGGCACCCTGCCGCCGAGCTTCCCGGAGTGGCTCGGCGACCGGGCCTTCACGGCGGCGCACGGGCTGCGCTTCCCCTACGTGGGCGGGGCGATGGCCAACGGCATCGCCACCACGCGCATGGTGCGCGAGCTGGCGGCGGCGGGGGCCCTGGGCTTCTTCGGGGCGGCCGGGCTCGACCTCGACGCGGTGCGGGGCGCGGTGGCCGAGCTGCGCGGCGCCCTCGGCCCGGACGGTCCCTGGGGCGCCAACCTGATCCACGACCCGGCGGAGCCCGCCCGCGAGCGCGCCGTGGCCGACCTCTACGTCGAGGCCGGGGTGCCGCGGGTCAGCGCCTCGGCCTACATGGGGCTCACGCCGGCGGTGGTGCGCGTCGCGGCGGCGGGGTTGCGGGAGCGCGGCGGCCGGGTGGTGCGGCGGCACCGGGTGTTCGCCAAGGTGTCGCGCCCCGAGGTGGCGCGGCACTTCGTCGCGCCGCCGCCCCGGGGCCTCCTCGACGGCCTGGTGGCCGAGGGCGCGCTCACGGCGGCCGAGGCGCGGCTGGCCGCGCGGCTGCCGGTGGCCGAGGACGTGGTGGTCGAGGGCGACAGCGGCGGGCACACCGACAACCGCCCCCTGGCCGCCGTCTTCCCGGTCATCGCGCGCCTCGCCCGCGAGGCGGGCCGGCGGCACGGAGTCGCGATCCGGGTGGGCGCCGGCGGCGGCCTGGGCACGCCCGAGGCGGTGGCGGCGGCCTTCGGGCTCGGCGCCGCCTTCGTGATCGTGGGGTCGGTCCACCAGTCCTGCGTCGAGAGCGGGCTGTCGGAGGCGGGCCGCCGCCTGCTCGCCGGCGCCGGGGTGGCCGACGTGGCGATGTGCCCGGCGGCCGACATGTTCGAGATGGGCGTGCAGGTGCAGGTGCTCTCGCGGGGCACGATGTTCGCCGCCCGCGCCCGCCGGCTCTACGAGCTGTACCGGACCTGGCCCTCGCTGGACGCCCTGCCGGCGGACGACCGCGCCTGGCTCGAACGCGACCTGTTCCGCGCCCCCCTCGACGCCGCCTGGGCCGAGACGCGGGCCTGGTGGGCGCGCCGCGACCCGGCGGTGGCCCGGCAGGCCGACGCCGACCCCCGCCGGCGCATGGCGCTGCTGTTTCGCGCCTACCTCGGCCGGGCGAGCCGCTGGGCCATCGACGGCGTGCCCGACCGGGTGGCCGACTACCAGGTGTGGTGCGGCCCGGCCCAGGGCGCCTTCAACGACTGGGTGCGCGGCTCCTTCCTCGAAGCCCCCGAGGCCCGCACCGTCGGGCAGGTCGCCCGCAACCTCCTCGAGGGCGCCGCCGTCCACGCGCGGGCGGCGGCCCTCCGGGCGGCGGGCGTCGCCGTGCCCCCCATCGACTTCCGGCCGCGACCCCTGGCCTGATCCCCCTTCGCGAGACCCCCATGCAAGAGCCCCTCGCCGTCGTCGGCGCCAGCGCCATCCTCCCCGGTTCCGTGGACCTCACCGGCTTCTGGCGGGACGTCCTCGCCGGCGCCGACCGCATCACCGACGTGCCACCCTCGCACTGGCTCGTCGAGGACTACTACGACCCCGACCCGGCGGCGCCGGACAAGACCTACGCCCGCCGGGGCGGCTTCATCCCCACCGTCGACTTCGACGCCCTCGCTTTCGGCATCCCGCCCACGATCCTCGACGCGACGGACACCTCGCAGCTCCTCGCCCTCATCGTCGCCCAGCGCGTGCTCGAGGACGCCACCCGCCACGGCTCCGGCCTCGACCGGGAGCGCACCTCGGTCATCCTCGGCGTCACCTCGGCCCAGGAGCTGTACGGCACGATGGTGTCGCGCCTCCAGCGGCCGGTCTGGGTCAAGGCCCTGCGCGAGGCCGGCCTGCCCGAGAGCAAGGTGCAGGAGGCGGTCCAGCGCATCGCCGACCACTACCCGGAGTGGAAGGAGGCGAGCTTTCCCGGGCTGCTCGGCAACGTCGTCGCCGGCCGCATCGCCAACCGCATGGACCTCGGCGGCACGAACAGCGTGACCGACGCCGCCTGCGCCTCGGCGCTCTCCGCGCTGAAGATGGCGGCCGACGAGCTGCTCCTCGGGCACTCCGACGCGGTGATCGTCGGCGGCGTCGACACGATGAACGACATCCTCATGTACATGTGCTTCTCGAAGACGCCGGCCCTGTCCCGCTCCGGGGACTGCCGGCCCTTCAGCGACCAGGCCGACGGCACCATGCTCGGCGAGGGGCTGGCGATGGTGGCGCTCAAGCGCCTCGCCGACGCCGAGGCCGCCGGCGACCGGGTCTACGCCGTGCTGCGCGGGCTCGGCAGCTCCTCGGACGGGCGGACGGCGGCGGTCTACGCGCCGGTGAGCTCCGGGCAGGCCCGGGCGTTGAGGCGGGCCTACGAGCGCGCCGGCTACGGGCCCGACACGGTGGAGCTGGTGGAGGCCCACGGCACGGGCACCAAGGCCGGCGACGCCGCCGAGTTCGCCGCCCTGCGCGCCGTCTTCGACGAGAGCGGCCGGGCGGATCGCCAGTGGTGCGCGCTGGGCAGCGTCAAGTCGCAAATCGGCCACACCAAGGCCGCGGCGGGGGCGGCGGGGCTCCTCAAGGTCGTGCTCGCCCTGCACCACGGCGTGCTCCCCCCCACGATCAAGGTGCGGCGCCCCAACCCGGCGCTCGACATCGAGAACTCGCCCTTCTACCTGAACACCCTGGCGCGGCCCTGGGTGCGGGGCGCCGAGCACCCCCGGCGCGGCAGCGTGAGCAGCTTCGGCTTCGGGGGCTCGAACTTCCACGCGACCCTGGAGGAGTACGCCGGGCCCCGGCCGCCGCGGCTGCGCGCCCTGCCCCGCGAGCTGGTGCTGCTGGCGGCCGACGACGCCGAGGGCCTGGCCCGCGAGGCGCGCCGGCTCGCCGGCGAGGCGCGGGAGCCCGGGATGCTCGCCTGGATCGCCGCGACGAGCCAGGAGGCCTTCGACGCGGCCCGGCCCCACCGCCTCGCGGTGCTCGCCCGCGACGAGGCGGAGCTGGCGGATCGCCTGGAGGACGCCGCCGCGCGCGTCACCGCCGGGCCCTTCACCCGCCCCGACGGGGTGGCCTACGGCGCGGGCGCGCCGGGCCGCCTGGCCTTCCTGTTCCCGGGGCAGGGCAGCCAGCGCGTCGGCATGGGCCGCGAGCTGGCGCTGCACTTCGGCCCGGCGCTCGCGGCCTGGGATCGCGCCGCCGAGCTCGGGTTGCACCGCTTCGTCTTCCCGCCGCCGGCCTTCGACGGGCCCGGGCGCGAGGCCCAGGAGGCGGAGCTTCGCGCCACCGAGCGCGCCCAGCCGGCCATCGGGGTGGCGAGCCTCGCGGCCCTGGCGGTGCTCCGGGCGGCGGGCGTCGAGGCCGCGGCGGCGGCGGGGCACAGCTTCGGCGAGCTGACGGCGCTGCACGCGGCGGGGGCCTGGGACGAGGCGAGCTTCCTGGCGGCGGCGGTCGAGCGCGGGCGGCTCATGGCCGAGGCGGCCCGCCACGCCGAGGGCGCGATGAGCGCGGTCGCCGGGCCGGCCGACCGGGTCGCGGCGCTCGTCGCCGGAACCGGGGCCGTGATCGCGAACATGAACGCGCCGGATCAAACGG
>WGAH01000573.1 GCA_015489145.1 Deltaproteobacteria bacterium | reverse complement strand
CCCCCGATCCGGCCGTCCGCAAGGTCGAGGAGGCCCACGCGCTCCCCGAGGAGCCGCCGGCTCCCGCTCCCCTCGCCCCGCGCGCCCTGCCCGCCGGGCACCCCTGGCCCCGGAGCCCGGACGGGGTGGCCTCGGCCCTCGCGGAGCTGCTGCCCGAGGTGGAGCGTTGCGCCGAGGCCGACGCCGACGAGGACGCCCCCGAGGCCCTTCGCGCCCTGTCGGTGCGCCTGGGCTTCACCGTGGACCGCACCGGCGCGGTGGTGCGGCCGGTGGTCCTCGCCGGCCCCGAGGGCGGCTTCGCCACCTGCGCGGCCGGCCTGCTCGCCGGCCTGCGCTTCGAGCCCGGCGAGGTCGAGCAGGCCGTCGAGGTGCCCGTCTACCTGCGACCCACGGAACCCGAGGCGCTCAGCTCCCGGACTTCTTCGCGATGAAGTCGCCCTGGATCCAGCAGTCGATCACGGCGTCGGCGCTGTCGATGTCGACGCCGATGTAGCCGAAACCGCGGATCTCGTTGCGCTCGACCTGCGGCACCTGGTAGAGCAGGCCGCCGAAGCTGGTGTAGAGGGTGTGGCCATCCTGCTCGTGGGTGCCGCTGAACACCACGCCGCCGGTGCTGGCCTCGAGGCCGAAGAAACGCTCCGAGTCGTCGCCGTCGAAGTAGGCGTAGAGCTGGTCGGGAATGCGGC
Organism: Deltaproteobacteria bacterium; assembly: GCA_015489145.1. GTDB lineage: Bacteria > Myxococcota_A > UBA796 > UBA796 > UBA2385 > S143-5. Next base: position 5,707 of record WGAH01000573.1, on the reverse strand, counting down.
CGTCGATGTCCATCGCCCCGTTGAGCCAGGTCATGTCGTCCTGCTGGAGGCCCTCGACGGTGCAGGCGGCGGAGTCGTAGACGTACTGGCCGAAGGTCGCCGTCCACTTGCCGAGGATGTTCGGCACGTCGCCGGTGTCGCCGCCCGACCCGTCGGGGTCGCCGCAAGCCTCGGAGCCGCCTCCGCCGAGGCTGGTGTCGGTGCCGAGGCTCGGGGCGCCGCACCCGAGGGCGAACAAGGCGAACGCGGGCATCCCGCCGGCGGTCCAGGCGCGCATGGGGCCACCTCCTGTCCCCAGCATGCCACCGGCGGGCGCCCGAGGGCGTCAGCGAGGCGTGAGAATCAGCGCCAATCCTCGGGGGGGCCGATCACGACGACGATGCGCCGGTTCTGGGCCCGACCCTCCGGAGTGTCGTTGTCGGCCACCGGCCGGGTGGCGCCGAGGCCGGCGATGGTGAAGCGGTCCTCGGCGATGCCGTGCTCCTCGACGAGGGCGTGCATGAAGGCGGCGGCGCGGGCGGCGGACAGCTCCCAGTTGGTGCCGTAGCGGCGGCGCAGCGAGCCGGAGAGGGGCTCGCCGTCGGTGTGGCCCACCACCCAGACGTGCTGGTCGGGGTGGAGCTGGAGGGCGGTGGCGAGCAGGTCGAGCACCATGCCGGCCTCCTCGCGCACGGTGGTGCCGCCGGGCGCGAACAGCAGGCCGCCGGGGATCGTCACCGCCACCCGCTGCCCCTCCCGGGCCACGCGGACCTCGGTGTCGCGAAAGACCTGCACCAGCTCCGGGTAGATCGGCGGCGGCGGCCCGCCCTGGCCGCAGTCCGCCGCCTGTTCCTCGAGGAGCCGGTTTCGCTCGCGCAGGGCCAGCACCTCGCGGTCGAGCTGGTGCACGAGGTCGGCGTCGGCCGCCGGGTGCAGGCAGCCGGCGAGGAGCAGGGCGGCCAGCGCGATCACCGGCGGGCCTCCCGCCGCCACGGGGGCGGCTCCAGGGTCCAGTCGAGGGGTCCCTGGCTGCGGGCGCCGGGCTGGATGCGCCCGGAGCAGCGCACGCGGAGCCAGCGCCGGGCCCACTCCCGAAGGGACTCGGGGTAGCGGTGGCGCCACTCGCCGTCGCGCAGCTCGAGGGCCATCGTCATCCACTGGAGGTGGTCGGGGGCCTCGTCGGCGCGCCGGCCCTTGTGGGGACCGTCGAGGAACTCGGGCAGGCCGCTCGCGCCGATGGCGAGGTGGCCGGTGTCGGGGGGCGGCGAGGCGGCGTCGGCCCAGAGGACGAACTCCTCGAGATCCTCGGGGGCGCGCATGCGCCGGGCGAGCTCGACCAGCACGCGCCCGGTGGCCTCGGCGTCGTCGGTGGCCCGGTGCGCGTTGTCGAGGGAGATCCCGAGCTGGGTGGCGACCGCCTCGAGCTTGTGGGAGCGCAGGTCGGGCAGGAGCCGCTGGCTCAGGGTGAGGGTGTCGACCTCGGCGCGCACCGCCGGCCAGGCGAAGCCGGCGCGGCGCAGCTCGAGCGTGATGAAGTTGACGTCGAAGTAGATGTTGTGGGCCACCAGGATCGCGTCGGCGAGCAGGTCGCGCACCCGGGCGGCCACCTTGGCGAAGACCGGGGCGCCCCGGAGGTGCTCCTCGGTGATGCCGGTGAGGCGGGCCACCTTGCTGGGAATCGGCATCTCGGGGTCGACGAAGAACTGGTGGGGCTTCACGCCCCGGACGCGCCCGTCGGGGCCCACGTCGATCTCGACGGCGCCGAACTCGATGATGCGGTCGCCGTCGAAGGGCGACAGGCCCGTGGTCTCGGTGTCGAAGGCGACGATGCGGCAATCGGTCCAGCGCATGATCCCTCCCTAACCAGCCGGCCAGAGGCCGGCGCTCCTCGACTCCTCGCTCCCCCCGGGCCATGCCGGCCGGAAGCCGGCGCTCCCGGGGCGGGGCTCCCGGGCCGGGGCTCAGGAAAGCAGGGCCGCGACGGCCTCGCGGGCGACGGCCTCGGCCAGGGCCCGGTTCGCGCGCCACTCCTCGTGGGCCGTGGGCCCCACGAGGTTGGCGACGCCGAGCACGGCGGCGAAGGGCACCCCGGCCTCCCGGCAGGCCAGGGCCGCGCCCCAGGCCTCGAGGTGCTCGAGCTGCCAGCCCCGGGCCAGGGCGGCGGCGAGGGTCGGGTCGGTGGTGACGGCGCCGACCGTCAGCGCGTCCGCCCACGGCAGGTCGAGGTCGGCGAGGAGTTCGCGGTCGCAGGCGATGGGCGCCGGGGGACGGGGGACGTAGGCCCGGCCCAGCGCGGCGGCGCCGTCGGCCAGCCCCACGCGCCGCACCCGGCAGGCCGTGCCCACCGCCGGCCCCCCGGGGTAGGCGCCGGCGCTGCCGACGAGCACCACGGCCTCGGGCCGGCGGGTCGCGAGGATGCGGGCGAGGCGCGCGCCGGCGGCGACCGCCCCGATGCCCAGCGCCTCGCCGGGCAGGTCGGCCAGCTCGGCGGCGACGGCCGCGACCGCCAGGATCACGCGCCGTCCCGCGGCTTGCGGGGCTTGCGGGGACCCCGCACGCGCTTCGTCGTCGAGGTCGGCCGGCGAACCGGCTCGGGTTCGGGCTCGGGCTCGGCCTCGGCCGCCTCCTTGCTGACGACGTACTTCATCGCCAGCCAGGCGACGCCCGCCGCCACCCCCCAGCCGAGCAGGGCCGCCGGCAGCACCGAGTAGCCGATGCGCTGGAAGTCGTCGAGGGGCGTCACGCCATCCCGCAGGAACACCGCCCACATCGACAGGAACGCCAGGTCGCCCGTCACCCGGTCCACCCCCACCCAGGCCTCGAGGTAGATGCCGGCCAGCACCACGAGCGCCACGAGCGACCACAGCAGCGCGTCGGAGGGCGGGCCCTTGACCACCTCGAGGATCATCTTCTCGGCGGCCAGGCCCTGCCAGTTGGTGACGGTGACGGTGATCTTGCCCGAACCCTTGAGGTCGACGCGGTCCTGGAGGTCCTCGCCCCAGCGGCCCTGGCGGGTCTTGCCCGATTCCTGCACGCCCTCGCCGGCGGTGAGGTCGATGTCGGGACCGCTGCCCGCCGACTTGCGCCGCATCGTGCCGTGGGCGGACTGCGACCAGCCCTCGCCCCGGATGTTGAGGGCGTAGGCGGTGGTGTTGACGTTGGGCTGGTCCTCGTCGTAGTCCTCGCGGAGCACCGCCGTGACGAGGAGCGAGTAGCCCTCGGGCACCTCGAGGGTGACCTGGTCGTGCACGGCCTTGATCTCGACCCGGTCGACGGCCTCGCCCGGGTGGAGCACCTGCCAGCCCACGTAGGCCGGCATCGCCGAGGCGAGGAGCAGCACCGGCCAGATCAGCCAGGGCGGCTGGGGCAGGTCGAGCAGGCGCTTGACGACCGAGCCGGCGGTCAGGAGAATCACGGCCGCAATCACGATTTCGCCCAGCACTGCTCGCTCCCTGGCCAGCGCGCGGAGGCCCCGAAGGGGGGGCGCCGCGCCGTGAACGCCGCCCCCGTAACCACCCGAACCGGAGCCGCGCATGACCCGCGCCCGAGCCCTCGCCGACCGCCTGGCCGCGGCCCTCGCCGACGTAGTGGACCCCCGGGCTGAAGCGGCGGCCCCCGAGGGGCGGCTGCGACGCATCTACGAGGGGCTCGGCGTGTCGGGCGACCTCGCCTTCGCCGAGCTCAACCCCGACGGCTACGACCACGTGTTCGTCGGGCCGGCGAACGCCCCGGGCCGCCGGCGCTTCGACTTCCCCGCCGGGCGCGCCGCCCTCGAGGCCCGCCTCGTCGAGGCCTGGCCCCGCGAGAAGCGCGGCATTCGCCGCTTCCTGGACGTGATCACCCGCGTGGCCGCCGACCTCGCCGCGCTGATGAAGGGGCGGCCCCGGGATCTCGCCGCCCTCCCCGTGCTCCACCCCACCCTGGCCCGCTGGGGCCTGCGAAGCCTGCGGGCGCTGCTCGACGCGACGGTGGCCGACCCGGCGCTGCGGGCGGTGCTCGCCGTGCAGAGCGGCGACAACGGCCTGCCCCCCTCGCGGGTGCCGGTGGCGGTGCACGCGGCGGTGGCCGCCCACTACCTCGACGGCGGCTGGTACCCGGTCGGGGGCGCCCGCAGCATCCCCCGGGCCTTCATCCGGCGGCTGCGGTCCCTGGGCGGGCGCATCTCGGTGCGGGCCCGGGTCGACCGCATCCTGCTGGAGGAGGGCCGCGCCGCCGGCGTCGAGCTGGCCGACGGCACGCGCGTCACGGCGCGAGAGGTCGTCAGCAACGCCGACCCGGCCGTCACCTGGGGGCGGCTGCTGCGCGGGCGGCCGCTGCCCTGGCGGGTGCGCCGGCGGCTGGCGCGCTCGCGCTGGTCCGTGAGCAACCTGAGCCTGTTCCTCGCCGCCGAGGCCGACGGCCTGGGCCTCGACTCCGGCAACCGCTGGTGGCTGGCCTCCCCCGACATCGAGGCGGTCTACCCGGCCGCCGGGGTGGGCTCGTGGATGGGCGACGGCGGGGCGCCCGGCGAGCCCCCGGGCCTGTTCCTCACCGACACCACCCTCAAGGACCCGCCGGTCGCCGCGCCGCGGGTCCACACGCTGGAGGCCTTCACCTTCGTGCCCTGGGCGCCCTTCGCCCGCTGGGCCGACAGCCGCCACGGCGAGCGGCCCGCCGACTACCTCGCGGTGAAGGCGCGGCTGGAGGCGGCGATGCTCGCGGCGCTGGACCGCGCCGTGCCGGGCCTGCGGGAGCGCGTCGTCTTCCACGAGCTCGCCACCCCCCTCACCAACCGCTGGTTCTGCGAGGCGACCCGGGGCGCGATGTACGGCACCGAGAAGACCCGCTGGCAGGTGGGGCCCTTCGCCTGGCCGGTGCGGACCCCGATTCCCGGGCTGGTGCAGTGCGGGGCGAGCACGCTGGGCCACGGGGTGATGGGGGCGACGCTGAGCGGGCTGGCGGCGGCGCGCGCCCTCGCCGACTGCCGCACCCGCGACCTGCTCGCCGCCGGCGGCCCGCCCCTGCGGACGGTGCCCGCCGAGCGCCCCGAGACCTGGCCCGCCGACCTTCCCGGGAGGAGCCGCCGATGAACCTCGACGAGGCGGTGGACTACGCCGCGCGCCTGCACGCGCTGGTGGACGAGCTGACCGAGCCCCTGCGGAGGCGCCACGCCGGGCGGCTCGCGTGCCGCGCGGGCTGCGCCGGCTGCTGCCAGGACGGCCTCACCGTGTTCGCGGTGGAGGCCGAGCTGATCCGGCGGCGCCACGGCGCGCTCCTCGCCGGGGGCCAGCCCCACGAGGCCGGCGCCTGCGCCTTTCTCGACGAGGCGGGTCGCTGCCGCATCTACGCCGACCGCCCCTACGTGTGCCGCACCCAGGGCCTCCCGCTGCGGTGGGCGGAGGAGGCCGCCGAGGGGGGCGCCGTGGAGCGGCGGGACATCTGCCCCCTCAACGACGGCCGCGACGAGGCCGGCGGGGCGCGCTTCCTCCCCGTCGAGCTGCTCGCCCCCGAGGACTGCTGGACGCTGGGGCCGGTGGAGGCGCGGCTGCGGGCGGTGCAGGTGGCGGCGAGCGGCGGGGCCGACCGGGTGGCGCTGCGCGCGCTGTTTGCCCGCGCGGCCGACGGCGAGTAGCCTCGCGGGGGGCGGCAGCCCGGGAGGCGAGATGGTGGACCCCTGGCGGCGCGGGCGGGCCCTTCGCTCCCTCGCCATCGTGCTCGGCGAGGCGGCCGAGCCCCTGGCCGAGGCCCT